>JAUHYU010000002.1 GCA_030426345.1 Bacteroidia bacterium | reverse complement strand
TAGGTTCGTGTACCTATTGGGCACCATTGGAAGCTTGACTTCAAATATTGTTATATAAAACCCTGCGACCAATGTCGTTTAGTTAAGCTCAATTTGTCCCTCTCGTGGAGAGGGAATAAGGGAGAGGATGATTTTTAAATTCTTAACTGAACGACATTGACCCTGCGTCTGTCCCACAATGGCTTTTAGCTACTGGCCGCAAGATTATCATCACTTGCTGTAAACCCTTACACTTCCTTTATCAGCCAACGGCTAGTAGCCAGCATCAAAAAGCCTCTAAAATCCATGAAATGTTATTGATAGAACGGAGTAGGGGAGCAGAACCCAGCGGAATTGGCTACACAGCTATTCATAATGTGTCCACATCCTAATTACCTTGACGATTTTTTCTTCTTCCAATACCTGATAAACCAGCCGATGTTGGATGTTTATTCTACGTGAATAAGCTCCCAGCAGATCACCAAGGAGTTTTTCATAAGGTGGGTACGCTTGAAATGGGTCTTGCTCCACAATAGTCAGCAAGTTCTGAACTTTAGGTTTTAATCCTGAAGCAGCGATTTTTTTAGCATCCTTTTGAGCCTGTTTTGTATAAACCAGCGTGTAGTGGCTCACCAATCCAAATCCTTAGAAGTATCCGAAACAGGAGTTTTCATGCCATCTACAATCGATGCCCTCATGCCGGGAATTGAAGTCAAATACAAGGTCTCTTGTATGTTGCGCCAGTCTTCCTCACCCACCAACACGGCATTGCTTTTTTTACCAGTGATCTGAATTGGCTCATGAGTCTCATTGGCCTGATCTATCAGCTTGTAAATGTTTTTACGTGCTTCTGTTGTTGTCAATGTTTTCATAACACAAACGTACGTGATTGCGCACGTATTTCAAAGTGCTACTTATGATCTTTCACATAATGCCTTGGTAGGAAAGTGTTGATTTTGAAAGCTAAAAGCCCCTAAAATCCATGAACGGTTCTTAAAAAAGACGTCGTCATTCCCGACGTAGCCTCGCGGAGATCGGGAATCCCATTGCTACAACGGGAACTTACTTTCAACAAGATTCCTGATATTTTCTTCGCTTCACTGTGAAAATTCAGGGATGACGGGTAAAATAGTCTCATACTTTTAAAAGCCTAAAAGCCCCTAAAATCCATGAAATTGTCTATACACCGTAAGGAGGTCTTCATTGAGGAGATTTTGCTGTGATTAGCGTGAAGGCTGAGGCTTCATTATCTCGGGGTTTTATGTATTTTTAAAAAATACCTGATTGGATTATTTTTGGATATCAACTTATGGAGACAAATAAAGAAGATTTGAGAGGTGTAAATACGAATCTTTCCTATTTCACCCTTCGCAAGATAATTGGCTGGATCGCTTTATTATTGCCTTGGAGCGTTTGGGCAACAGCTTGGTCGTATGAAAATTCGTTGAGCGCCTATTACTACACCCGAGCAAACGTACTGTTTACAGGTATGTTAATACTATGCGGCGTTTTTTTGATATCCTACAGGGGCTATCAGAAAAAGGACGAAAAAATCAGCGATAACATCATTACATGGATCGCGGGCATTCTCCTCCTCATAGCTGTAGCCATTCCGGCGCAGTATAAATATTTCGACAGTGGTGACTGCCCGACACCTATCTGCCATGCTAATGCCCTTTTGGGAGGCATCCATTTTGGTTGCGCTGCGATATTCTTAGTGCTCATGGGTTATCTATCCATTTTTAACTTTACAAGAGGAGATAAGCCCTTCTCCGAAAATAAAATCAAACGCAATCGCATGTATAGGATCTGCGGTTATGGGATGTGGGTTACGCTGGGTGTGGCGGGGATCATGCTTTTTGTTTTAAACCTTGGCGATAAATGGCCGCGCTTAATCCTTTGGGTCGAGATTATAGATCTGCTCTTTTTCGGAGTAAGTTGGCTGGTGAAAGGCAAAGCCCTGGCAGATTTAGGTATTTTGGAGGAAGATTGACCATTAATCAGCAAGCTGACAACAGATATTGTTATATAGTGGCCTGCACACCTGTGAGCAAATCCCTTCTATAATGTTCTTTGTTATGTTAATACAGCTTAAGGGTAGGGAAAGATCAAGTTTTTTAGGTAAGAGGATTTTTTGGGCTTAGCAGATACACTTTTTACAAAAAAATATTTTGTGCGGAGGGTTATATAACTTTGGAATATGTGCAGATACCTCGGCTAGGTTTTTTGAGTTAGGGATAGCGGCGGAAATCACGACAAGGGCAGAAGGGAAAGGGAATGTGTGGGAAATTAAAAAAAATCTACCATTTATCATTATAAAATAATAGTGATGTTTTAGTTCAAAATTATAACTTTATAACATGTTTATATCATATGAAAATGATGAAATCAGAGAATGTTGCCTGTTATTGAGGCCAGCTTCTTTGAATTCAAGTTTTTCTAGTGATGAAATTAAAGAAATTCGAGCTATTATTGCTGACTTAAAAGCAGCACCTAAATTAAATGATTCTCCTTTGAAATATGTTCGTAATAGTGAAGAAGAAATCCTAGAAATAAACTATGGTTCTTTTAAAATAATCAGCAAAATAATTAGTAAATACAATAAGCTAACTGATAATCAGATTGATCGAATAAAGATTGTAAAGATCTTAAATGTTGGTTTGCAAAGTGATTTAATTAATAGCCATAATTATAAGTAGAATTAAATGGACTTCGATTACCAGATTGTTTCACCACCTAGCACAACAATACTTAGAAGAGTATCGGAATTAAATATAGATATAAAAAAATTCAGAGAAATATTAAATCTCACAGTTGAAGAGTTTGGTAAATTAATACATGACCAATTAAAATTGAGTGAGAAACTAGCCTATCAGTTCTCTCAGATTTTAGGTGGTTCTGAAGTGTTTTGGGTAAATCGGTATAAAGACTATCTTGAAGAAATAACTAAATCAAATCAACAGGTTTATTCGGCACATAAAATAACACTTGATGAACTATGCATCTCAAGAAAAACTGATCTTAACAACTTACTTAGCGATTTCCAATATTCATCATTAGAACATCTTGTTTTGGATTACTTTGAAAATCCTGTCATTTTATATAGTAAAACTCAAAGATTTGAACCATCTCCTGTTAAAATTGCAAATTGGATTAGAGATTGTGAGAAAGAAGCTGAAAAACTTATATATGAGGGTAGAGTGAAAACCTTTTCGGCTGAATCGTTGAATGATTCGTTACTAAGTATTGTTTCTTATACCAAAGTCAACAGAATACATAATATTTTAGATAAAATTCAAGAAATCTGTGTTAATAGCGGTGTAGTAGTTTTGTTTAAATCTAGTCAATCTGGATATGGTGTATCAGGCTTTACTAAACGACTTCTGAAAGATTATCGATTAATTGTTATAACAGATAGATATAAAAATAACGCTGCGTTTTGGTTTACTTTTCTTCATGAATTATCTCATTGTATTTTACATAGTCTTAGGTTTCCTTTGATACATTACTCTGACGATGAATTCCAACTAGCATCTCTGAAAACAAATAATATCTATGAAGAAGAAGAAGCAAATAATTATGTAGAGTCTCTTTTGTTTCCAGAAGATATAAAACGTCATATCAGAAAATGTAATTCTTATAATGATATTTTATCCCTTGCCGTAAAGTATGATATTTCTGCTTCACTTATTGTTGCACAAATACATCGGGAAAAATTAGCCCCATACAGCTGGTATAGGAAGGTTTATAGAAAGGTTGAGTTTACATAGATTATCCAATGTATCTAATATATCTTTTAGTGTTTTTTTGCCAATTACAGATGGCATCCTCTAACACTTGACCTACCATAAATATTTTGCTGTTTTTGAAAAACCAGTCCATTAAATCAAAGCTTAATTGAATTTGTGATGATTTGGATGCATTATTATTAGTCAATTTCAGCAGTAATTCAAGTCCTTGAAGTGGCCCGGTACTATGGTTTGCATACATAGACTTAGGCTCTTTAACGTTAAGTCTACATTTCACGAGTGCACTGGTGAAATCAAAGCCTCCCAATCTTCCAAAATTTGGTATTTTTTGAGATAGAACATACATCTCGTGAAATTCCATTTTATTGCCAGTTGAATAATTATAAATATTATTTACAAAGTACTCCATACTTCTAAACAGTCCTTTATCACCCGTTAATCTTTTAGCAGTATATTTTCGGTGATTCGAATAAGAACAACTATCGAAAAACTCAAAACTCAATAAGTAGTTAAAATAGTTATCTAAATCTGCTTGAATTTCGTCAAACTTAATTAGGGATTGATCTTGACGAAAGCTAGCTCGGTTGAATAATTCCCAATGAGATTTATTGCTTTTACCAAAATAGGTAGCTAAGTATATTATCCATGTCCTATTGAGAAGATTTAAATCTGATCTCTGGGCTAAAACAAACGGATTTGAAGTATGTATAAAAGTCTCTTTAGCTTGGACGGCTTGTTGAGATTTAAGTCTATATGTATCATAGATTTGAATTCTTCTAATACTGTCAAAAGTCTGTGCTGCCAATATATTTAATTCATTACCATCAATTTGTTTATCGAGTACCTCAATTAGTGCTTTATTCCATAATATTTCTAATTCACTAATTTTCATAATTAACTTATACTATTTCGGGCAATCTTTCGCATTTCCGCATTACTAAATTTACCTAACCAAGATTCAAAATCAGAACTCTCATTTAAATAGCTCTTTGAGAATAATACGTAATCCTTCCAATAATCATCTAGGTGATTCATATATGATTTCGATATTTTTGTGTCAAATTCTTTGGAGACCAAATTAAGTGTTTCACAACTACATTCTTTTATTCTAGGTATCTCAATTGGTTCCTGCTTACCTTCAGAAAGATACTGATCAGCCGAACTATAATGTTTGTCATAAATATGCATTGAAGTAGAACAGTGTGTATAGTTTCCAATTGGAATATTAGATCTAAGAGAAATCAATTCCTGCAGCATTGTGAAGCAAAATAAATCATGAGGTAAACCCAAAAATGCATCATTACTTCTCATATAACAGGTTAGATTTAATTTGGATTCTCTGACATAAAAATGTAAACCAATTGTGCAAGGTGGACTGTCGTGCTTTTTGTGACGAAATTTATAATCCGCTTTTTCACTTATACACAAATATGCGTGTTTGGTAATTTTTCTATTTAATATTTGCTCAATAACTCTTTCATATTGTGACTTTTGACCGTTCTCAGAGTTAAATATTTTTGATCCATAAGCTCCTAATATTCTGTTGTTTTCTTGTTCTTCATGGCCGTAAGCAGAAATATATGGTTCGATATAATCTCTATCACCATCTTTGGACAAATACCAGGCAAACTCAGCAAATTTGCTTTGTACAAGCTTTCTGTGCAAAGACATAGATGTTCGAACCCTAGGGTTATTAAGAGTAGCAGAATAATTTATTAACTCCTTGAAATTACCACGTTTACCCTCAATATCGACACCCTTACTAAGGATATCACTATAAGTGGCATGTAACAAATCGTCTAGTGAAATAAATTCGGTTGGTTTGTTTAACATTTGGAAGATTTTACATAAAATATTTATTTTTTGCTTCAATAACGACTACAATATATTCAAAATCACTCATTGAAAAAATAATGCTAATTATAGGTCAAGCATCAATTTAAGAATCAAATTTATGTCAACTTGTTTCGGTTTATCAGCTCCATCTAAAAGATACTTAGAAACATCAAATATCCTTTTACAAGGAATTTTACTTTTTTCAAAAGCTTTTATGAACCTTTCTCTTTCAAGATCCATTTTTTGATTGTCACTCTCGCTTAAACTCTTACCGTCTTCTCGTGAATTAAGTTGAAAGTTATCTGAGTCATATAGAACAAATAATTTGAGTATTTTTATATGCTCCTTGGAAACATTAAGAAATGACTCTTCTAAATCAAAAATCCAATTGCCTTCATAACCTCTATAAATAGGGGAATACACATATTCTCCAAGATGTGCGCGATTTAGAATCAGATTACGAGGACAATTAGCCACATTCAATTTTATTAAATCGAACATATCTTTAAAATGAGCTTTTTGCCAATCTTCTGGTGAATCTATATTTTTCGGTGGATTACTGAATTTTAGAATTTGTGTCTGTGGAGGCAGGTGTGATCTAAGCAACTGAATTAAGGTATCTTTCAAACAGTTATCCATACCTTCAAAAATATAAATCATGCTTGTCTTAACTCTATAAGTTAAAGATAATAATGTTTTCCGCTGTACTCCAAATTCCTGAATAAACGATGCTTAAAATAGTTTTTCAAAAAAAGTGTACGCTTCGGAAACAATGGCTGTAATTATTGTGGAGATTTCCACCTCACCAATGCTCTGCAAAGCTTTCTTTCCAAATCAAATTCGGGACAGGCTCGATGACGTGCTAGTAATGATCCCCGTCAAACGCCGCCTTATCAATACCCGGAATCACATGTAGAGCGTTTTTATAGTAGATTTTCTGCAAGACAGAATCGGGGAGGGCCAAGCCATACATTTTCCAATGCGCATGTCGCTTTCTATAATAATCGAAATACTCATCGTTGGTCTCCAGCACTCGGAAATAGGTATAATACTCCTCCTTGTTATAGGTATCTTTTCCCATCATCACCCGATCCTGATAGTTGATCAACCATGCTCTGGCCGTAACAGGTTGTCGTCCTAATTCCGCTAATACTGCTCCTAATTCAGTATATACATTCGGCATTTCATCCAGCAACTTCCCAAGTCGAGCCAAGTCATTGCCAAACCAACCCAAATGAGCTGCGATAAATTTAGTTTCCGGATGTTTCCTAAAGACGTTATGCTGTTCGCCTATTACTTCCTCGAAAGAGGGGTTCTTTTCAGGGTCTTTGTATCTGCTAGGGTACTGCTTGAGCTCTAACCATCGCTCATTGTGTTTATCTTTGGGCAACCAGAAAGCAGCGGGTTCACCCGTATGTATCAAAACCGGAATTCCCAGCTCACCACATTTAGCCCAGATAGGGTCCAATCGTGGATCATCGACTTTTATTCTATTTCCTTCATTATCAGTTTCGGTAAGACCCAAGTTTTTATATACTTTGAGGCCTTTCACACCTTGCTGCACAGCCTCTTCCATCATACTCAGCGTTTCATTTGGCCAACCTTCATCATCCAGTTGTTCAAAATCGATATTCATAAAAAGAACGAATCTATCGCTGTACTTTTCATTGACATTGTCAAGAGACCATTCTAGATATTTTCCTCTAAAACCGCTCAAATTGACCATTACAGCCATGTTCAGATCATCCATGTCCTTTACCAACTTATCCAGATTTTGGACAGGCATGGTAATTTGATGGTTATGAACATCAATGAAAGGGAATTTGGCCTTGGTAAGCAGGTGCTCCTGGACTTTGAGCGTAGAGATGGGCTCATATACCTCTACATCCATTACTTGAAGTCGATATTGTATTTTACCTATCAACCAATAAGTTATACCTAGCAATAGTAAAATTGAAATGGGTAGAAGCACCCATTTCGTTTTAGAGAATGCCATTTGTTATTGTACGGCAATAGGAATAGTAAACATCGTTTGATCCCAGCTAAAGTTAATGGTAACGCCGGCGTCATTCTTACTAAAGCCAATAGTAAATGTCTCCACTTCAGATGCCGTTTTTTGAACCTGGGCATCGACAGTCACAATATCCAACTCAGGATCTGGTTCGGCTACTCCGAAGAATACACCAGTTTCACTGTTTAAGGTGACCTTAAATGCATTAGGCCCAGGAACGGCATACATCCTGTATGCTCCTGCTTTTATTGGAGCACCACCGAAGGTGACATCCTTGTTAAAAGTGATTTCTGTAGCTGCATTCGCGCCCAGTCTCCAGTATTTACCATAGGGTAGAAGCGCACCATCTTTTTCCTCACCAAATATAAGTCTGCCTTTTTTTGATGGTTGACTATAGTCAACAGCGATTTCTAATCCTCCTTCGTTGTACTTAACAGTCGTTGGAGGACTGACAGGTGTTGCTATAAATAATCCATAAACAACCCATAGAATAAATAATAGAAATGCTACTCCGATTCCAATAAATATTTTCTTTTTCATAGTTATGTTTTTTTGAGATGTTGAAGTTACAAATAATATGTTGAATCAATTTTTTCTTCCGTGTTTTCCGTTCTGGGAAACACAGAAGAAAGAATTAACCATTTCCGCAAATCACTATTGTTGTTATATAATGTACTGCGTTATGTTACTCAGCTTGGGGTTCAGCGTTGGCATTAACAGTTTGAGAGAGGGCTTTTCTTTATAAATATCTCTAAGTCTTATCGTTATCGTGAATTAAGCACTCTTTTGACATTTTCTGAAAGGGAGAGGAGAAAGGGAAATGGCAAATGTGTGCGAATGAATGTGGGTTTTATAATATAAAATTAAATTTTATCTATTTTTTAAGTATTTTCCAGACATTAAATCAATTAGGTTAATCTCATAAATGATGCTAAGTACAGAAAGGTCCAAGCTTATTGACGCATACCTTGCAACTCATGTTCAAGATGATGAAGAAATGGATAAATCTCGAATGACCATATCATATAAAGGTGTTTTACATAGACATCCAGTTTATAAAATACCTACGAAGTATCTGATTCATAATATTATGAATGGACGTTTTAGGTCTGAACTATTGGAAAAACAATCAGAACTAAATAAAAAACTTGATGCTTCTGATGAAAAAGATAAACCAATATTCAGACAATTATTGTTGGAACAAAAAAGATCTGAAACGGAAGTTCTTAAAGCTGATCTCATTAAAAATGGACAACTGGACCCAGGAATTATTACACATGACGGAGCTGTAATAAATGCAAATAGAAGAATGGCAATTCTGCATGAGCTTTTTGAAGAGACAAAGGATTCAAAATATGAATATCTTTTAGTTGCCCGTTTACCTTCGGATGTGGGTGAAAAAGACCTATGGAAAATTGAAGCAGGATTACAATTTGGAAGGGATTATAGACTTGAATATGGTGGGGTCAACGAGCTTATCAAACTGAGAGAAGGTGAAAGACAAAAATTAAGTGATAAAGAGATTTCGATAGCTTTAGCAGGAAGATATACAGTAAAGACTGTCAGGGATAAATTAGATACATTAAAATTGATTGATAGCTATCTCAAGTTTATTAATAAAAAAGGACAATACAATTTAATAGTTGAACACCGTTCGTTAGAAAAATTTAACAGCCTTTATTCAAATGTTATTAAACCACTTAAAAAGAAACATGGTATAGATGGTAAAGAAATTGCAACTCTCACAGAGGTTGCTTTTGGGTTAATTGAAAAAACGGATGTCAGTCATTGGGACATAAGAGAGCTTCGAAAAATTGCAACGATTCCTAAAGCTGCTAATCAACTTAAATCATCACTTGTTCAAGAAACACCTACGCAAGATGAAAAAACTGAACAAAGTGATTCAAAACCAATAATTGTTAAAGAACCAGATGGGGAACAACTTAAAGAGGCCTTTACAAGCGCTAAAGAGGTTGTAGATGCGCAAGAAGATAGAGATAAACCATTGAGGCTACTGAGTAGGGCTAAATCTGCACTTGATGGGGTTGATGAGAAATCTCCGATTTTAAAAGAGGAAAAAGCCCAAAAAGAATTAAAAGAAATAAATGAGATTCTCAAGAAAATAATTGATTCCACCAAATAGAGAAGGGTATGGAAATTAAATATTCAATTTCTCTAGACGGAAGTGAACTAAAGCTTATTACATCTTCGGATGAAGGTTTTGATGGAAGAGATTCAATCTACCTTGAGAATATTTTGGGATTTGAAGAAAACGAAGATGGGCAATTAATATTAATCTCAAGTATTGATGAAATATCCAAAGTTTCATCAGAGGTTTTAGATTACTTTATATCAAAGCATCAAGACATTGATGTAAAAGGTGAACTAAAAGAATTAATCGCGAAGCAGGAAAGTAAAGAAAGAGATCTTGAATTATCAATTGAAGCGGGAATTAGGCTAAAGAATTCTCCAGCTTTAGAACTAGATATTCCTGGTTTTACACGCACATTAAAACCATATCAAATTCCTGCAGTTGCACATATGGTAGGAATAGGCAACTCTGCTAATTTTTCTGTTCCTGGAAGCGGTAAAACGACTATTACTCTTGCTGCATATTCAATATTGAAAGATCGAGATGAAGTGAATAAGATTATGATTGTAGCACCTAGAGCTGCTTTTATGTCTTGGGAGGAAGAATATAATGGATGTTTCGGTAAAGTACCAGTTTCAGTTAGAATAAGTGGCCCTATAAAAGAAAGAAAAAAACTGCATAAAGAAGCTGAAAATGCAGATTTCATTATCATGAGTTATCAAATGGTCACAAATGATAAGGAATGGGTAGCAAAGTTTTTAACATCGAATAAAGTTTTACTAATTCTTGATGAATCACATTACATAAAAAGATTACAAGGGGGAGCATGGTCTTCAACATTAATTTCCCTAGCACCGTTTGCAACAAGGAGAATCATTCTAACAGGTACACCTGTACCCAATTCGTTAGAAGATTTATGGTCTCAAATAAACTTTCTTTGGCCTAACACAGATATACTAGGCACTTCTGATTCCTATAAGGATAGAATTAATAGTGATAAAGATGCACAGAGTAGTATAAGAGACGAACTTAGACCATTATTTTGGAGAATACCTAAAAGTAAGCTCAAATTAAGAACTCCTAAAATTCATAGGATTCCTGTAAAAATGAAGCCTGTACAAAAGGCAATTTACGATGCTATAGCTGTCAAAGTATTAAGTGAATTGGAAAGGGTTCCAGTTGAAAGGCAAAGATTAAGAAACTGGAGACGAGCCAGAACTATAAGGTTGTTGCAAATTGCGTCAAATCCAGGATTATTGGCCCAATTTTCTTATGAATTTGAAGTGCCTCCAATGAACTCTACTGGACTAAGTGTTACGGAATTGATTGAGAATTATCCAAATTTTGAAACACCTCCAAAATTGGAATTAACCATGAAGTTAGCTAAAGAGATTTTAGATAGAGGTGAAAAGGTACTTATATGGACATCTTTTGTTCATAACATAAAAACGTTAGAAAATTTATTCGCAGAATACAAGCCACGATTAGTGTATGGTGAAATTCCTAAAGATGACAATGAAGATGAATTTCATAACAGAGAAAAAATGATAAGGGAATTTAAGGAATCAAATAAATTTAATCTTCTAATTGCGAATCCTAGTGCATGCGCAGAATCTGTCTCGTTACATAAGGTATGTCATCACGCAATTTATGTAGACAGAACATTTAATTGCGCCCAGTTTACACAATCTCTCGATCGAATACATAGAATCGGATTAGACCCTGACGAGCAAATTCATTACTACTTTTTAATGGCGAAAGATTCAATTGATGATGTCATTGATGATCGACTTAAAGAGAAACAAAAGCGGATGTTTGAAATTCTTGAAGATGACTTTGCATTATTAAATCTTGATTCATCAATTCATGATATGAGCGAAGCTAGCGAGGAAGAAGCAGATTTCAATAGAGTAATTGATCAACTGAGAAGACTTTATGGAAATTGATAGTATATCAGAGTTAAATAGAGTTCTACTTTTTGCAAAGACACTTTCAAGTGATTCAGCGATATCAGTTAGTAGCCTTATTGATCAATGTAAAAATATTACAATTGATGCGAGAATTCCAGACCATGAATTGAGTATTGATTATGCCGTTATGGCTGGTCTATTAGATTATAGTCCAGGGAAAAATAAAGTCAAATTAACTAGTGATGGAATAGATTTTATTGAGTTAAACCCTGAAGAGCTTTTTAATTTGTCTGATTCACAAAAATCTTACCTATTAAGGAAATGCTACATGGATGGTCCGATAAGATCATCCTTAAGAAAGTGTTTGGAATCATTTATAGAAACTAAGAATACGCTAATTTGGAATGAGTTTGATGGTACACCCATGGGTGAATATCATTGGGTTGCTGACCATATGAGGCAGTTAGGAGTTTTTAATAGAACTGATTTTGGGTATGAAGTTAATATAACTTATTTAGAAACAATTGCCGAATTTATTAATGAACCCAAAGGATGGACTGAGAATCAATATTTGGAGTGGCTTAAAGAGAAAAAGGAACTAGGAGATTTAGCTGAAAAATTAGTCTTGGATTTTGAACGTGAGAGATTATTAAGTAAGGGACTTCTTCCAGAATCAAAGTGTGTGCGTATGATTGCTAAATTGCGGGTTAATGCCGGTTATGATTTAGAATCATTTAATGGAAAGGCTAAAAACATGAAATTTGATAGATTTGTTGAAGTTAAGGGCTCAAAGGGACAAGACGTCAGATTCTTTTGGACTCCGAATGAACTTGCCATAGCAAAAGAATTAGGAGAAAAATATTGGATTTATTATCAAGGTGGGGTTGATGTTAAAAATCAAACCACGAAATTTGAACCGATAATGTTCCATAACCCTGCCTTGAATTTGGAGAAAGACTTGCGATTGAAAACAAGTCCTAATGGATTCATTGTAGAAGGAAAATTTAAAGGTAAATTGAAGCAAAAAAAATAGTCATGGATGTTGGGGTAGCAAAGCAAAGAGAAGTACAAGCGTTTGAAAATGCCAAAGATTTAAAATATAAGAAGGTAAATACTCCATTTGGTTATTTTGGATCAAAAAACAAAATAGCATTTCAACTTGCACAACAGCTACCTCCACATAATTGCTGGGTAGAAGCCTTCTGCGGATCAGCAGCATTGACTCTAGCAAAACCACCAGCTTTAATTGAGATAATTAATGATATTGATTACGATATAATTAATTTATTTAAGCAGCTGCGCAATAATGAGGCTGAATTAATAAGATTAGTTGAGCTTACTCCTTATTCTAGAGTAGAATTGGAAAATGCTAGAATTTGCAATATTGAAGATAGTGAATTAGAACGAGCTCGTAAATTTTTGGTTCAATCTATGATGGCAATCAATGGTGTTTTTGGAGAAGTTAAAGGAGGGTTTTCATATTCTCAATCCTATTCAAGAAATGGAAAAGAAGCAAGAGTCAATAGATGGAATAATTTACCTGAAAGGCTGTCTAAAGTTGTCAGTAGATTAAAAGATGTAAGAGTTGAAAGAAAAGAGGCATCTGAATTGTTACAAATGTTTAATAGGAGACCTGCCACTCTCGTTTACCTTGATCCACCATATTTTGCGAAAAGAACAAAAGGATATAACAATGATCAATATGAGGAGCAGTTCCATATAGATCTGTTAAAAGTGGCTAGAAAATGTAAATGCATGATTTTTATAAGTGGTTACGATAATGATTTATATAATGAAATGCTTCCAGAGTCAAAAGGTTGGTCTAAAAAAACTATAAATACGATAACAAAAGGAAGTAATGGTAATAGTTTTGAACGTAATGAGGTTGTATGGACCAATCAATACTATGACCAAGCACTTGTAACTAAAAAAAATCCATTAAGATTGACTAAGAAGGAATTACGTGAAAATAAGATTAATCCAGAACGAAAATAATCTGATTTGAATCAATGGTCAAAACTCCGTCCAATTTCCAAACTAGATCAGCTAGCACAGACCATAATAAAAACTGCCTTTATACTTTCCGAAAACCATCATGTTATTCAGAGCTATTTGAATCATAAAGGAGCAAATTTTAGGGTGCTAAATCGAGTAGGGGAGTCTGAATTTGATGTTCTTTGCGGTCAAATCAACATTGAAAAAACCAATTACACCTTTATTTCCAAAAAAGAATTAGAACAAGGTTTAAGAGATGATCTCGGGATTGGTTTAGTTCTGTTTGTAGATGGTCAGAAACCGACTAAATATCTGTTTCCAAGTACAGTTTGGAATGAACCAAATCAGCTATTCACAGACTCAGCAGTCAAGAATCCAGAGTATGGAATCAATCTTAATACGCAGACTATGAAGGAGTTTGTTGAGAATTATGCCTTTGAAAAGATTATTAAAACTCTCTGATGAGTGACCTAAAAAATGTTCGGATTTCCTACAGCAATATTTGTCGCAAAATGGCATATTTTCTTTGACTCCAAATGAAGCCGAGGATATTTTGGTAAAACAGGGAGTAATTGAAAGAAATGAAAAGTCTCAAAAAGGATTGATCCTAAGGAATATTATTAGATCAAACCCTGCAGAATTTACAGGAGCATATCAACCTTCAAAACGTTCAAATTGGACGATTTACAATAAAAGAATTATAGTTCTAAGAGTCGCTTGGATGAATAAATATGAGGGTTCAAATAAAGATGATATTCCAACTGGGGCGGGTTCATATGTGACTGAAAATAAGGATGGAGGAGAAGCATACAATTTCAAAAACATCAATGGAAAGCTTTATGGCTATGCTCGAAATCAAAAGGATCGTAACTATAAAATTGAGCACTTGGGTGCTAATGAGAGTGATAATTCAATTGATAAGGTCACAATAATTTTCATTTCAAAAAACCCAAATACAGGAGGTCAATTTATAATTGGGTGGTATCATATTGCAATTTTTTACAGAAAGCTTCAAAAGCTAAATGGTAAAATGAGAGGAAATAGACCAGAATTCATATGCGAATCAAATTTCAAGAACGCTGTATTGTTGCCACCTGATCAAAGAGTATTTAGAATTCCAAATGATCCTAATCATAAGCCAGGGCAAACAAATCATTGGTATTTCATGGGTGAGCCTTATCATCAAATTAACCATTCAATTTGGGAATACATTAAGCTTAACAAATTGCCAAAGACAACTCTTGGAAGAAAGAAATCATCACGTTCTTGGCAACCTGATGTAGAAAAAAGAAAAAAGGTTGAACTAACTGCGATGGATGCAACCGCTGAATATTTTGAAAAGAGAGGCTTTCTTATTGAAGATGTTAGCAAGAATAATGTAGGATGGGATCTTGAGGCATCACATGACAATACCAGATTGCTGTTAGAGGTAAAGGGGTTATCAAATGCGCTAGGTAGTATTGAATTAACACCAAATGAGTATAAGCATTCTACACAACTAAATTACCGATTGTGTATTCTAGAAAATGCGCTCGATGCAACCAAATTATTCTACGTTTTTAAACTAAATGAGAGTAAGAGCAACTGGATTTCAGAGGAAGGACTTAAGTTGAACATAACAGAAAAAAAGTCCGCATCAATAGGCCTCTAATATTATGTTAAGTAGAATCTCATCAACCTCTGGGCGGGCTGGCCTGACAGAAAAGCGGGGTTGGTATTGGCCTGTGGGCGGAAGCATTTTTCTGTCTAGATTTTTTGTTTACTTTTTTATCAATGAAAAAAGTATGAGCCTAGCGGCTTGAGCGACAAAGCGAACACAGATGGAATATGACTAACCTGTGAGCCATTCAGATTCTGGTTAGAACTCTAAAGAGATTCCGAATATCCGCTGCGCTGCTTCCGGAATGACGTACTGGTGGTGAGCTGTGCCGAAACAAAGCGTTGGCAAGCAAGTGTATCACAGGCAAATTCCCAATCGCTGAGAATGATGTATTTGAAAACGAACTGAACAATTATCCAAATAACGAAATTTTGAACGACAAGCTTTGCCTGAGATTCTCTTGCATTTGGGCTGGTGATCAGGCCTTAGCCTGAAAGAGCGTTGGGAAACTATTAATAGGCGCTTGGTCAGGGCACGGCAGAGCGCAGGGTTTGTGCGCTGGCCGAGCGGCTATTTAAAATAACGTCTAATTATATAACAGCTGCAGAATGATGAGGCCGCATTTTACTTTAACATAAGATCGGTAACGTTATCGAACTGAAGATTCGATAACTGATCTTATATTGACCATGCCTGGCGGCCTGGCCGTAAAATGCTAATAATGTTATATAATTAATATTATGTTAAATAGAACAATTATGCGCCTATCACATTGACTCACTCGTATAGATTTGTAATCTCCTCTCTCCCCGCATACTGAAATTGATAACCAACCAAACTTAATCCATTGCCCCATGTCCATCCATTTTGGCCAGCAGCATATTGCCCACCGCTATAAGGTATTGTACCCGGTGCCGCTCGCATATAAATATCCTGGAATCTCTGGTACTTGAAGTGAAGATTTGCCAAACATAAAATCAAATCATTCTGATAGTAGCGATTTGTTATTTGCGAATAGGCGTCTTGCAAATTCGCATCAGCCACACTACTTCTATATCTAAGCACTTTACCGTCCATGTGTTCTGAAAATGTCAAAAGAATATTAAACAAACTTTTGGAACCCCTACCATTTCCATTTATACCACCAATTTCAGTCCCATTATAGCCATCTACTGTGGAATAGTCATAAAGCTCTGTATCCGACCTATTATCGGATAACCATTTAGCTACCAACAGGCATTCTTCTATATTGATCGAGGCAAAGTATACCGAACCTTGTTGTGGGGCGCTTGAGGTATTTCTGTTATACTCCACTTGAGTTCCATCAGGGAAAACTCCAAATTTTATCCATTCCTTAAAATACAATTTGCTGTCATCTATCATTGTTTGGTCATTGAAATAAATTCCAAGCAATCCCATACAAGTAGCTAAGGTTCCCCGCCTATAGTTATACCAGTACCCGATATGTGGATATAAATTATGTCTATTGCCCATGGAGTCGATCCATGCATAATTTATATTAGATCCTGGTGGTTGAGTGGATTCAGTATAGCCATAATTTTTGGTGTTATAATCCCCCATTGTTCTGTTTGGAAATAAATATTTACTCAATGAATAATTTAAGCCAGTTTGAAAACTTGTAGCTGCAGCTAAAAACCATGCGTCTATTGAGGCCTTTTCTTCAGCCGTATATAAATCATAAGTGTAATCATAGGCATGAAATAAGCGGATTACCCATGCTGCAGAAAACATCATTGGCTCCGTAGGCAAATCAGGGAGATCAGTCCACTGGATATTTGGGGCATTTACCTGAGCTAATAATTTTGCTTTTACCAATGCCCCTTTTGCAGCATCCCCTTTGACGAGATAAACAAAGGCAGCCATCATGGTCCTAAACCCTAATTTTTGAAAGGTTGGTCCATCACTAAAATCACCGTTAAAATAATCATTTGCAGTGTTTTGTGCCGTGGTCAGTAGGTTGGCTTTATTTACAATTCCGTCCCAAATACCGGGACTGTTTACAAAGGCATCGTTATCAGATTTGTATGGACCATTTAAGGCCCGATCTCTCCACACATCAACATCTATCTGGCCAAAAGTTATCCCTTCACGTGAGGAAAGGTTTTCATCCGCTGCAGTTCTTTGGTTTGAGGAGATATTCTCAGTCCCTGCGTATTGAAATTGGTACCCTACCAAACTCAATCCATTTCCCCAGGTCCATCCATTAGGGCCTTCACCATATCGCCCGCCACTATAAGGTATGGTGCCGGGTGCTGTTCGCATATAAATATCTTGGAAACGTTGCGAATGGTAGTAAATATTTGCCAGGCTCAATATCACATCTTGTTGGTAGTATCGGTTTGCGTTTTCCGAATAGGCGTCCTGCAAATTGGCATCAGCCACACTGCCTGTATATCTAAGAACTGAACCATCCATGTGTTCTGAAAATGTCAAAAGAATATTAAACAAACTTTTTGAACCCCTACCATTTCCATTTACACCACCAATTTCGGTTCCTTTAAAGCCATCTGTAGTAGAATAGGTATAAAGTTCTGTATCTGACTTATTATCCATTAACCACTTTGCCACCAATAGGCATGCTTCAATATTGATTGACGCATACCCTATTGACCCTTGTTGTGGAGCGCTGGAGGTATTTCTGTTGTATTCCACTTGAGTTCCATCAGGGAAAACACCAAATTTCATCCATTCTTTAAAATACAATTTGCTGTCATCAATCATTGTTTGGTTGTTGAAATAAACTCCAAGCAATCCTACACAAGAAGCTAATACCCCACGCTTATTATTATACCAGTATCCGACATGCGGGTACAAATTATGTCTATTACCTCCCGAGTCGATCCATGCATAACTTGTATTCAATTCAGGAGGCTGGGAGGAATGGGTATAACCGTAATTTTTGGTCTCATAATCCCCTATCGCTCGGTTTGGAAATAAATAATTGGTCAGGGAGTAGTTAAGGCCATTTTGAAAATATATAGCTGCTGCTAAAAACCATGCGTCAATTGTAGCCCTTTCTTGAACAGTATATAAATCATAGGTGTAATCATAGGCATGAAATAAACGGATAATCCATGCAGCTGAAAACATAATTGTCTCTGTAGGTGCATCCGGCAGTCCGGTCCAATGGATATTTGGGGCATTTACTTGAGCTAATAATTTTGATTTTACCAATGCCCCTTTTGTAGCATCCCCTTTAATAAGATAGACAAAAGCAGCCATCATAGTTCTAAACCCTAATCTTTGAAATGCTGACTCATTGCTAAAGTTGCCGTTAAAATAATCATTTGCAGTGTTTTGTGCTGTGGTAAGTAGGTTGGCCTTAATTACAATTCCATCCCAAATACCGGGACTGTTTGCAAAGGCATCGTTATCAGATTTATATGGACCATTCACAGCGCGGTCTCTCCACAAATTAACTTCTACCTGACTAAAAGTTATCCCTTCGTGTGAGGGCATGTTGACTTGATTATAGTTATCGGGGTTGTAATTTTGGCCTTCAGATAATTCTTTCAATCCACTCTGATCCAATTTTTCATAGGTTCCAGAGACAAAAAGTAATATCAAAGCAGGCAGGAGAATTACATTCAAAAATGGATATTTTGAAATAATCATTATTGGTTTTTTTGGTTTTGTTGTCATGGTTGACTTGTAGCACTATGCAACCGCGATTCAAGTTTGTTATTATTTAGAAGCTTTAAAAGCCATTTTAATTTTTTTTACTTGGAGTTTAAATTCTCCATTTATGTATCTTATTGATGGTTTTAACCCTCTCCCACTTTTAAAGGTCAATTATTTGATATCATTCACAAAAAACCTTCTTAAATCCATGGATTTAAGAAGGTTTTTGACCAATAATTCATGTTTTTTTATTAAAACTTTTATTATGAATATTGTAAAAAAAAATCGTAAATTTTGCGAACAAAATCAGATTTTTAAAAATTTTGACTAAGCAACAATGTATTGAATGGTTTTTATTTGAGATTCTCACTATTGTTGGACTTAGGCCGAATGAATACAAAAAAGCCTTCAAAATCCATGGATTTTGAAGGCTTTTCACGATAATCTTTATGTTCTTAGTATCCATCGTTTTGGTATGCTCGAGCAACTTTTCGGTGCGTTTGAGATCATACCATCTGTATGCTATGAAGCTTAATAATTTTCTAATCCGGCGTATTGAAATTGGTACCCTACCAAACTCAATCCATTTCCCCAGGTCCATCCATTAGGGCCTTCACCATATCGCCCGCCGCTATAAGGTATGGTGCCGGGTGCTGTGCGCATATAAATATCTTGGAATCGTTGGAACTTGTAGTGAAGGTTTGCCAAACACAATATCAAATCCTGTTGGTAATACCGTTTTGTGTTTTCGGAGTAAGAGTCTTGTAAATTAGCTGCTGCTACTTGATTGCGGTATCTAAGTACCGAGCCATCTATGTGTTCAGAAAATGTCAGCAGTATATTGAACAGACTTTTAGGACCTTTTCCATTTCCATTTGTGCCACCGACCTCAGTTCCTTTATAACCATCTACCGTAGAATAGGTATACAATTCTGTATCTAACTTATTATCAGATAACCATTTTGCCACTAATAGGCATGCTTCTATATTAATCGAGGAATATCCTATCGCACCTTGCTGTGGGGCGTTGATAGTATTCCTATTGTATTCGACTTGTGTTCCATCCGGAAATACGCCATATTTTATCCATTCTTTGAAATACAATTTACTGTCATCAATCATATTCTGGTCGTTGAAATAAACTCCAAGCAATCCGATACATGTGGCTACAACTGCACGTCTATTGTTATACCAGAATCCGATATGCGGCAGTAAGTTATGCCTGTTTCCTTCAGCGTCTATCCAAGCATAACTTGTATTCGAGTTAGGTGGTTGGGTTGATTGTGTATAGCCATTATTTTTGGTTTCATAGTCCCCCATTGCTCTGTTTGGAAATACATATTTAGTCAGGGCGTAGTTTAGACCTGTTTGAAAATATGTAGCAGCCGCTAAAAACCATGCGTCTATCGTCACCTTTTCTTCTTTGGAATACAAATTGCGTGTGTAATCATAGGCATGAAATAAGCGAACTACCCATGTAGCCGAAAACATAACTGGTTCTGTAGGTGCATCTGGAAGTCCAGTCCATTGGATGTTTGGGGCATTTACCTGAGCTAATATCTTTGATTTTACCAATGCCCCTTTTGTACTATCTCCTTTGACCAAATAGACAAAAGCAGCCATCATTGTTTTAAATCCCAGTTTTTGGAATGGTAATTCTTTACTGAAATTCCCATTAAAATAATCATTAGCCGTATTTTGTGTAGCTGTAAGTAGGTTAGCTTTGTTTACAATACCATCCCAAATACCAGGGCTATTTGTAAAAGCATCGTTCTTAGACTTATAAGGGCCATTAATTGCCCGGTCTCTCCATATATTGACTTCTGACTGACTAAAAGTCACGCCTTCTTGTGAAGGAATGCTTTCCTCCATCTGGTAATTTCCTTCGTGATTTTGGACTTCAGATAATGCTTCACTTGTATTTCGATGTGTTTGAACATCACTTTCAGAAACAAAAAATAAAATTATGATAGGCAGAACTATTCCCAAAAATGCATATTTCGAAAAAATCATGAATGGTTATTATGGTTTGTATTTATCGTCGTCTGGTAACAACACCCATATCTTCTATGCAGCGAATTTTGCATTTAATTATCACTTTTAAAAGATATTTTTGTTTCTTTTTTATAATTAAAATTAATAATGAAGGATGTGTTGAAATGTTATGACATGCTGGCTATCTATATTGAATTCATAAAATTCCTGTATAAAAGAGGTTAAACCAGATTTGTTCAAGTGCCCCTCTCCTACCATATCACCTAAAAAAAGCATGTTAAATCCATGGGTTTAACATGCCTTTTTGGGCATGACTCGTAGTAAATTGTCAATACCTGAGTGACCAATATCAGGTAAGCCTAAATAAAAGCAATCCCGAGCCCACATAATTATGACCTGACCTTTAATTCTGATATTTTTCGAAGGCTATTTTAATGCGCTTTAGAGCCTTTCCAACGTGCATTTCCACGGTTTTGATGGAGATATTCAAAGTATCCGCTACTTGTTGGTATTTCATCCCATCGTCTTTAACAAGGGAATATACGAGACGGCATTTGGAGGGCAATCCTTGTATGGCGGTGTTCAGTACTTCTTCAAATTCCTTTGTCAGCAATACCTTTTCCGGTGATATTACCTCTACGAAGGTGTAGGTTTCTTTTTCTTCGAGAGGCACGTGAAGTCTTTTTTTATTGTCTCTAATATAATTTAATGATTGTCGTTTCGTGGCAACAAATAGGTAGGAATTGATATTTTCGATTTTGTGGGCATTGGCTCGATTTTTCCACAATTTGATAAATACGTCTGAAACTACTTCCTGAGCACCGGCATAATCGGCCACATAGAATCTTGCCATTTCAAAAAGTTTTCCATAGAAAGCATCAAAAAGCTCTTTTAGCGCTTTTTCATCATCATATTTGGATATTTTGTGTAAAATCTTGTCCAATTCAGCAATCAATTATGCATAAATGTAAAATATGTCAGTTTAACATAACTTTCTTTTCTGCGAAAAGTGTACACTGCGATTAAATAAAAGACTTGTATTCTGTGCTGAGAGGAAGTTGCGCTGCCAGGCATCAGTGCAATTATAGGTTTAAAAATCCATTAATTATTTTTAATCTCATTGAGAAGGGTAGCCAACTCATTTGTTTTTTCCGGATTAGATCCAGCTAGGTTATTTTGCTCGCTTATATCATCTTTCAAATTGTAGAGCTGGGGAATGGTATCGTTGCCAAGTTCTATATCTACAAATTTGTTATATCTCCATCCATTGTTTGGCTCAATGTATTTCCAATCTCCTTTGATGATAGACAGTGCATGCCCCTTTTCGACCACATGATCTCGATCAATTTTTGATTTGCCTAAAAGAACATCTAATTGATTACGGCTGTCTCCTGCATCGGCTTTATTAAATCGTTGTTCCGTAAGGGTGGCAAAGGAAGCTAAAAAATCCACCTGACTTGTCAAAGCATCAGATTCACCAATAGCCACTTTCCCCGGCCATTTTACAATTAAAGGTACGCGGGTTCCAGCATCAAATGCGCTGTACTTCCCTCCTCTCAGCACCCCTGCGGGTTTGTGTCCATTGGCTTTTGTCACAGCATCATCCTGATAGCCATCATCCAGCACAGGCCCATTATCACTCGTAAAGATGATTAAGGTATTGTCTGAAAGCCCTAGTTCGTCCAGTACTTTGATGATTTCACCGGTGCACCAATCTAACTGCACAAGGGCATCTCCTCGTGGCCCCATGCCGCTTTTGCCAACAAATCTGGAATGCGGCACACGTGGCACATGTATGTCGTGGGTAGAAAAATAAAGAAAGAAAGGTTCATCTTTTCGTTGTTGTATGAAATTTTTGGCCTTTTCAGTAATCACATCGGCAATATCTTCATCTACCCAGCGAGCAGCATGACCTCCGGTCATATATCCAATTCTACCAATCCCATTTATGATGGTGTTATTATGTCCGTGGCTATGCTTCATTTTCAATAACTCCGGATGGTCTTTTCCGGTTGGTTCGTCTCCAATTGGTTTGTCATAGCTCACTTCGATTGGATCATCAGCCTCGAGTCCAACCACCTTGTAATCTTCTACAAATACACAAGGAACACGGTCTCCTGTAGCAGGAATGAGAAAAGAATAATCAAAACCAATTTCGCGTGGCCCTGGTTTGATGTCTCCATTCCAGTCAGGCCCACCATCCGGGCCAAGTCCCAAATGCCACTTCCCTACTACTCCAGTGTAATATCCGGCACGTTTGAGGACTGAGGCAATGGTTTCCCTACCTGGCTCAATGATCATTGCCGCATTTCCGCGAGCAACTCCAGTTCCATTTTTTCGCCAGGCATACGACCCTGTAAGCAGCGAAAACCGAGATGGTGTACACGTGGCAGATGAAGTGTGGGCATTGTTAAATTTCAATCCTTCGCTCGCAATTTGGTCGATATTTGGCGTGGCCACATTTGTCATGCCATAAGAGCTCAAATCTCCATAGCCTAGGTCATCGGCGTATATCAGAACGATATTTGGTTTGGTAGCAATCTCCTCAGTTTTTTGGTTGTTATCACATGAGAAACATACAAAAGTAAGACAAAAAATAATGACTAAATATTTCATAGTAATATGTTTGTTAAATTCTTCTATTCTTTATGGACAGATATGGCTTTTTTATCAATCCGGGCGCTTATATGCCCCACGATATGCTCTGGCCAACAAACTGGAAGCCTCCTTATTGTCGATAATTTGATGCTTTGATTCATCCCAAATTATTTTTGATCCTGTGTAGTACGAGATCATTGCCAGTTGTACGGTGGCTGTTGACTGAAAAGCTTCCTCTATTGGGCATTGGATCAGATTTCTGTTTTTCGTCTTAACAGCTTGAAGAAACTCTGCTACATGTTTATTCTGCATTCCCGGATCGGGAATATCCAACACCTCCTGTTTTTGATTTTTCCCGGCAGGCATAACAACGATTTTTTTATCCGCTGCAAAAACTGTCGCTTTTTCTCCATAAAAAAACACCCCATTATTGAACTCCGGATGTAAGTCACCTGTACCCCACAAACGGTGCTGCCAAATGATTGGGCAATCTTCAAAAAACATGGTAGCATTTAGGGTATCAGGTGTGGTTATTTTACCTTTTAACTTATAAATACCTCCATTAGACTCGAAAGCGACCGGCATATCAAACCCCATGATCTTCCGGGCAATATCAATATTATGTATGCCCCAATCTACCAAATGTCCATTGCCATACTCCTTTTCTAACCTCCATGCTTTGTGACCAATGCTGGGGCGATAATCCAACTTGGGCGCAGGTCCGCACCAAGATTCCCAGTCAAGGGAAGGCGGTGGCGCTTGCACAGTAGTATCATTGATCCCCGGATTGTAGTGTATCTGAACACCAATTTCATGGATTTTACCTGCTTTTCCAGCAGAAATAAACTCCCCGGCTGCTTTAAAGGCATCGCTCTGACGCCGCTGAAAACCTATTTGAACAATGTTTCCTGCCTTGTCTGCCGCTTTTATCATTGCAAGCCCTTCGTTTACATCATACGAGAGTGGCTTTTCACAATAAACATCCAAGCCTTTTTCACAAGCTGCAATAAATTGTAGCGCATGCCAATGAGGCGGAGTGCCAATAAATACAGCATCCATACCTTTCATATCTAACAATTCCAGATACTCACTAAATTCCTTGGGACGCGCTCCCTGGAGTTTTTCCAATTCGTCAGCGCTGTTTTTAAGATGCTCTGTATCAATATCACAAATTCCGATCACTTCCACCCCTCCGGCATTTAAGGTAGCTTTGACGTCGACCATGCCATACCAGCCACAACCAATCAGTCCAATTTTTAGCTTTCTGTCCTGAGAAAAAGATGAAATATGAAAGGCAGAAACCATGGCGGCGGTACTCAGCGAGGTCTTTTCGATAAAGGATCTTCTATTCATTTTTTGGGGTTATTTTGTACAAGCATAAACTTAATCAATAAATAGCAAATAGATAAATGTTGGACTACCTCTGCTTACTTAACTATTTTTTCAAAAGTATCTCCACTTCTGTGTATTCTTCAGGCCTGCTGTCAACCTTTACAGAACCGCCTAAAGATTCTGCCTGCAATTTTACCATATACAACCCAAGTCCTTTGCCTGATGCATTTTTATGAAACTGCTGGTATGGAAAGAACAATTTGTCTCCATGACGCTTTAGGTCTATCCCCTTGCCGTTGTCCCATATCTTAATGGAATGATAGTTTCCATTTCCATTAAAGCTAATTTTTATTTCAGGATTGCGGTTTTCTGACCTGAATTTAACTGCGTTACTTAACAACTGAAACAACATTCCTTGCAGCTTTTCCGCATTTGTTTCGAGTATTTTATCTCCAAAATATGCACATGAAAATTGGATATTATTCCTGCGAAATTCCATGTAAAAGCTACCACACAATTTATCAATTTCATGCTGTATGTTTATATCCTCAGTAGAGGAATAAAGCTGATTTCTCAGCTCAAGCATTTCATTCATATCTGAAAACACCGTGTGCATTTCCTTTATTGCACGACTCATATGTTGAAGTATTTCAATATTTGCATCATTGAGATCATCCTTTTCGATCAGATTCAGCAATCCTTGAATTGTGGTTACGGGTGCTTTTAAATTATGAGATAAGGTGTACGAAAACTGCCTTAGCTCATTGTTGTTAATGACCAATTCTTCATTCACCTTGAGGAGGTCTTTGGCTTTTTCCTTTACCTGTTCTTCCAGATTTTTATTCTGAAATTCGATGGTTTGTTTGGCTTGAATCAATGCATCATTTGTCGTTTTCAGTTCATCAGATTGTGCGACGATCTGAAAATTTTGTTGATTGATAAATGCGTTCTTATGTTCGTGTTCTCGATTCCTTTCTTTGAGCAGAACCTGTTGCTTGTGCAATTTCAATTCAAACTTATCCGAGATATATCTTTGATGAAGTAAAAAACCAACCATTCCTATATATGCAAGACCAATCATTGTATCCATGAGATACATTTGTGGCTCATCAAATCCTAGCTGATTGATACCCACTCCGAATGGCCGATGAATGACATCAAAAAATACCGTCCCTACAAAACTCGGGATCAGGTTTATCATCATTACCTTTATTTCCTTAGAGGAAAAGATCAACACAGGAATGATCGCGGTAGCCATTAAAAAAAACCTAAATACAAATAACCCTCGCAAAGTTTCATCGGATAATCCGGTGCTTTTATCAATGATTGAAATGAGAATAATCAAAATTGCTGGGAGCCAAGAAATTACCCATTTGGCGAGGGTGTATTTACCGTAATAGTTTACTAAGGGGACGCAGAAAAAAATGATTGAACAAACAAGCATAACCACCCGACTAATATTCCATCCAATAGTTGGGATGCCCGTAAAAAGCAATATTAAGATCAACCCAAGAGTAAGAGCGGCTATAATGCTAAAACGATTGGTCAGCATAATGTGCATTGAGGAAGATTTGCCTGAATCCCTCCTCACGCCTATCTTACTCAGTTTGTTCCAAAACCGCTTAAAACCCATGATTCATTTGCCTATAATTATGTTCGGTCATCTGTAAGTATCCTATTTTGACTACAGAGTTTCTGATGCCAAAGGTAAAATCAAATAATTTATGATCAATTCTATGTTAGGTTATATCGACAAAGCCAGTTTTTCTTTCGATAGAAAAATGTTCTATGCGTTGTCTGATATTTTTTTACCAAAAAACAGAACAGGTTGCTTCCAAAACCATAAAATGGCGATTAAGTTTTTGGTAAAATCCTTATGATACTTTTTTTGATCTATAATATTCATATATATTGAATCATCATGACAACTCTTTATATTTTTTTGCAGATAATCACGATTATAAACCCTATAAAATCCATGAGTCCTGAATATAAAAACCAACCTGATAAACTCCTTGTGGCCCAATGTGCTGATTTCGAAGTTAATGGCAGTGGCGATAATTCCCAATGGGATTTAGCCAAATGGAATGAAATGGGCATTCTGGATGAAACTGAAGATGAATACGAAACGAAATTTAAAATACTGTATTCTGCAAAGGGAATTTATGTGTTGGGGTATTGCGAAGACAAGACCATAAATACGGAATATACCGAAGATCAAGATGATCTGTGGGAAGGGGATGTTTTTGAGGTATTTTTACAGACAGACCCGGAGAATTCTGTGTATTTTGAATATGAAATAAATCAGCTTAATGCCGAATTGGTACTATTGGTGCCTAACAATGACGGGGCATTTATGGGTTGGGCACCTTGGCACTATGAAGGGATACGAAAGGTGGAAAAAGCGGTCAAAATCCATGGTGGAAATGCGGAACCCGGAGCTAAAATTTCTGGATGGACAGCTGAGATGTTTTTTCCCTATCAATTGTTCAGTGGTTTTAAAAACACACCTCCGAGCTCTGGGACTGAATGGAAAGCAAATTTTTACAGAATAGACCATGACACCAACAAACCTGTAAAATGGAGCTGGAAACCCATTGAGAAAAGCTTTCATGAATATAAAAAATACGGTAATATTGTATTTAAGTAACTAATTCAACCAATAAATATTAAATCATGAAATCTCTCTTAAAGCTATTTACGCTAATCATTGCAACCACTCTTCTTACGGCATGCTCTAAGGATGATTCTGACCCCGGTCAGACATTATTTGAAAAGTCTGGGGATTGGACGAGTCCTACCGGAGAATCTTGTCGCGATGTATATGACATAGACTTTAGGCAAGGAACGCGGTTATCCATTCAGGTGAGTGAAATAACAGGATCATCTGTGGCACAACTAGCTGTTTATGGCCCCAACAGTCTTATTGGTGGAATGAATATGCTTACCGGCAATACCAATGAGTTGAGTTGTGGAGGACAGGATGTCACGGAATCTGTAGTGGACGTGCAAATCATCGAAAATGGTGTTCATCAAATCTCGGTTAGCCGAAATTTAGGATCAAGTGCAGGGACTACAGGCAACTACAAGCTGACGATCATAGCGAGTGAAAGATTTTATAGCTTAGTAGAATCAGTAGATAATGAAGGCTACATTTCAGGAGGATCTGAGTGTAAATAAGTTTCATTTCCAATAACTAAATATAATTGACAATGCCCTGCAAATTAACTTGGTTGATATTATTGCTGGTAATGTGCTTTACAGGCTGTGGCGAAAAAAAGCCAACAGAAAAAGCAAAACCCAATATCCTGTTCATTTTTGCGGATGACCAAAATTACCAAACTATCCATGCACAGGGCAATGAGGAGATAATCACCCCTGCACTCGACAAACTTACCCACGAAGGCATGACGTTTACCAATGCCTACAACATGGGTGCGTGGCATGGGGCAGTATGCGTGGCTTCTCGAACCATGCTCAACACAGGTCGGTTTGTATGGAGCGCTTACCAAAATGAAAAAAACCTGAAAGATTTGGCTCACAAAAGGCAATTCTGGAGCCAAATGATGGAGGACGCCGGTTATGAAACTTACTTTAGCGGAAAATGGCACGTAAAAATATCACCTGATAGTATTTTCAATCATGTCAGGCACCAACGTCCGGGTATGCCCGGAGCATCCAAGGAAGGGTACAACCGACCCGTAGAGGGAGTTGAAGATATGTGGTCGCCTTACGATACTACTTTTGGTGGATTTTGGAAAGGCGGCAAACACTGGAGTGAAGTGTTGGCAGACGATGCAGAAATATTCCTTGAAGAGGCATCGGCTAAGGAAAAGCCATTCTTTATTTACCTGGCTTTCAATGCGCCACATGACCCAAGGCAATCTCCCAAAGAGTATGTAGATAAATATCCATTGGATCATATTGAAGTCCCCAATAGTTATTTACCTGAATATCCATACATTGGTAAAATCGGATATGGAAAAAAACTGCGCGATGAACGGCTTGCACCCTACCCCAGAACTGAATATGCTGTTAAGGTAAATAGGCAAGAGTACTACGCCCTAATTACCCACATGGATGCACAGATCCAGCGCATTCTGGATGCACTAGAAAAGTCAGGCAAGAAGGATAATACCTACATATTTTTCACGGCTGACCATGGCCTTGCTTGTGGAAATCATGGGCTGATGGGCAAACAAAGCATGTATGATCACAGTATCAGGCCTCCAATGATGGTGATTGGCCCGGATATCCCAAAAGGACAAGAAATCCATGAAGATGTCTATCTACAAGACGTGATGGCATCAGCATTGGAATTGGCTGGGGCAAACAAGCCCGAATTTGTGGAGTTCAATAGCTTGATTGGACTGGCCAACGGGCAAACCAAGAAGGGGAATTACGATGCCATCTATGGTTGCTATACCGATGCTCAACGGATGATTAGAAAAGATGACTATAAGCTGATCGTTTACCCAAAAGCCGAAACAACTTTATTGTTTGATCTGAAAAATGATCCAATGGAAATGAATGATCTCAATGATAAAGAAGAATTACAAAGTTTAAAAGCGACCCTTTTCAAGGAATTGGTGAAACTGCAAGAATCGATGGAAGATACCACAGACATCAAATCAGTATTTCCATCCTTGGCTCTTTGATCACTGACGTAATCCCTCTTAGCATTGCTATAAAACGGTTCTAAATCCATGATTTTTATGGTTTTGCAAAGGATGAGAAATTGACAAAAAAAAGTAGAGTAACACCCGCAAAAATCCAATATGACCAACACGCAACCTTTTACTGACAAAGACGGGCTAGTGATCTTTGCCGGTGCCGGCTGCTCCATGTCGCCTCCATCGTCACTTCCCGGATGGTATGACCTCAACGACGCAATTCTAGATTCGCTTTGGGACAGATTGGAGGAATATAGGATCACGAAGGGATTTCGTGAAAGAATTTTGCCCTCAATAAAAAAACGGCGGAATGATAATAAGTTTCCTCCTGACTATCAGGCTCAACTGATGGCGGAGCGTGTGGGCATCAATTATTTTGAACTACTGAGTGCAGTCGACTCCGAAACCTACAATGCGGTACAATATTATACAGCCGTGCTTGCCAAAGCAGGCCTGATCAAAGCCGTAGTTACCACTAACTTTGATCAGAATTTCGAACGGGCCTTTAGCGCCCTTGGGGTTCCCTTTGAATGTTTCTTTGATGAAAAGGGCTTCAAATCTATGGTGACGGATAATGGCAATATGATCCCAATTATAAAAATACATGGAACCTGCGCTTCTCCTGCCTCCATGATCGATACCAGAAAACAGCGACTTAAGGGCAGATCTGAGGCTTTAAGAAAGGCTTTACTAAAACTATTGCAACGACATCAATTTATATTTGCGGGATTTTCCGGTGAAGACTTCGATGATAACCCCAATTACCTAGGATTTAGAGATGCTGCCCCTAAAGCAAAGGGATTTACTTATTTATGCTTTCCGGGAAGCAAGGTGCGCCAAAGCATAACTGACTTGATCAATTTCCACGGCAAGGATAAAGCAATGTCTATCGAATATGATGCCGCTCAATATCTAGAGGAACTGGCTGACAAATTCGTGAATGGTTATGAGCCATTACCAAAGGTGGAAGGTGGCCACATTCCGATTAAGGAAAAACTTGCCGGTAAAATTGCGAATCTTCAGCCGATGGATGCCATCAATATGCTTACTGTTTTGACAGAATCTTATGGAGATGAGATCAGTGCGAGGTTTCTTTATGATAAAACCTGGAAAAACAGGGGCGGCGAGGATTACGAGGGCACGGGAATATCAAGGTTTTTACTGAACTATGGCCGCTCTTACGTATTCAATTTTCAAGACAGATTGGAGCGGGCAGCAAGTGCTGGGGTCACCATCAACACTTGGTCAGTCGACCAATCTCCTAAAGACGCGGAAAACTATTTCACTAATCCTGCACGACAAAATATGCACCATGCTCAAAATACCTCTCCTGAGAATGTTGGATTGATAGCCTTGGCCCAAACATATATGGGCAACCCCATTTTATTTTCAGGGTTTCCTGAAAGTGTTACAACTAGTTTCCAGATTAAGCCAACCACAACGGAGCTTGCAGATATTATCTATTATTATTCACATTATGTGATGGTTTATGGAGTTTTCGAACAAAGCTTTCAATTTATCAACCATGCCATCAAAGATGTTGAAGACGATCATGATGAGCCCAGACTTTCCCGTCTGCTGAGCCGCAGAGCACTGATTAAATTTCGCATAAATCATGCTGAGGCTATCCAATCGGGGGAAGAAGATGCCATCCGTGCCAAAGAACTAGCCGAAAAATACCACGAGACCGTACTTATTGCCTTGGCGGATTTAGCCTTGGCAACTTGCTCCCGAGTAAAAAATGATTTTAGTCAAGCCCACGATCTCATCCATCGATCCATCAACAGTTTTTCCAACTTCCAACGGATCCCTCAAGAAGTTGAGGCCAATGTAGAACTGCTTAAGATCATATTACTGGGTTTTGGCGATGCAACCGTAGATAGTGCAATGTTGTTGAAATCGGTACAGCAGATTATTGATCAGATAAATAAATACATCACCGAAAGAATCCACGTATTCGAACCGGAATACTGCTATCTGATCGGCATGATATACATCAACTATACCGACGCACCACAAGACCAATACCTTCCATGGTTTGCCGATGCTTTATCATTTTCTAAAATATACAAACAGGATCAAAGCTTTAAGTTTTACAAGGAAACTTGTTCTCAATTGAACATCCTGGAGGCAGTTGAGCAGATGATCCACAACACAAAATCCTGATTCCTAATCAGGATCAAATTGTCAGCTCAGTAAGGTTATATGCCTCACAAGGTAGGCTTAGGTTTAGCTTTTCAGTGAGCCATATCGATTACAAACCTGTAGTGTACATCACTCTTCAATATGCGATTATAGGCAAATTGATATCCTGCATCTTAATGGTTTCGACATCTGAGGTTATCCCGTGCTCACCGCAAAAATCCAATAGCTCTTGTGTTTCAGCAATGCCTCCAATTAAAGACCCTGCAACCGTTTTACGCCCCATAATCATAGGAACAGTCACTAACATAGGATCCAATGGCCCTAACCGACCACTACCAAAGTACCATTTGTTGCCAGCGTATTGATATACGGATTGATGTCTTGTACATAGGGCACAGTATCGATTATGACATCAAAGTGACCCTGAACTTGATTCATGGCATCTTAATCTGTCGATATTACCACCTGATGAGCACCCAATTTTATAGCATCCTGAGTTTTGTTAGGGGATCTTGATAATAAAGTAACCTATAAATTAAGTTCATAGATTTTTGATGGTTTTTTTATTACTTCTCCTGTTAAGACACCAATAGAAGGGACAAAACCGGCTCAAATCCATGAATTATCATAAGAAGATCATAATGGTTTTTAAGCAGATATGTGCAATTGCGTATATTTCGTGTCGAGCACAAGGCGAAAATAAAATCCTGAAATAAGTATTTAACTAGTGACAATTAGAATCCATCTATTTTTTTGCCATGCTCAAATTTATGTTTGATAACAAATTGTGAAACCAAACTAAAAAGATGAGCAAAGTTGCTTTAATTTTTTTAGAATTGATGTTTAGTCTGGATATCAAAGGATTTTTATGGAAGCGTTAAATAGTTGTGAACTTATAGAAGAGAAAAACTCATTTAGATTAAAGGCAAATCCAAATAGTGATGTTATCTGTAAATATGGGGAGTATGTGAAAGATAGTGCATCATTCTACTATCAAACCCATGTAGGGGATTTTACGATTAAAGCCAATGTTACAAGTACAGGATCCTGTACTTTTGACGCTGCTTTTTTAATGGTACGACAAGATAACGCTAAATGGATAAAACTTGCCGTAGAATTAGGCGTTGACCGGCGATATAACGTTGTTTCGGTAATTACCAATAGTTGGTCAGACGATGCCAATGGAGAATTGCTGGAGGGAAATAGTTGTTGGTTAAGAATTACAAGAAAGAATGATTTTTTTGGATTGCACTATTCAATGGATGGACAAGTTTGGAGATTTGTGAGAGCTTTTGGATTGGATATGAATCAATCCGTGGCTATTGGTTTTGGTATTCAAGCGCCTACCGGGGATAATTGTCATGGAACGATTGAAAATCTGTCGGTCTCAAGTAGTGCCGTTCAAGATTTTAGAAACGGAAGCTAAAAAAATGCAAATGAACCTAGAAAAAGAAAAATGCAATGGCTACAGAACTGCAACTTAGAGCTGGCAGTGCAGTGAAAAATATTCGATCAGATTTACTTTCAGTAGCTAATCTTGTAGCACTTGTTAGAAGTATTTCAATGATTATTTTGTAATATTAGAAGTAATTACCCGTAGTCCTTTGTATAAGCATTAAATATCAAAGTAGCCGCCCAAGTTCCATTTTAGTTTGATCGGAAAGTGTTTTGCATTCGGCTTATCGTTGACAACAAGCTAAAAACCTCATTTGAACCATATCCCTAATATATCGTTCCAAGGCAGTGATAACACAAAGGAATTTGAGTTCCTCAATCTATCTAAGTTGTTTGTCAAGCTAAAAGAAGATTTAGGGCATAACCCCAACTTACCGCATAGAGTTAGTTTTTTTGCTTTATTAATAGTTACCGAAGGAACAGGAAGTCACTTAATCGATTTAAAAAAATATCGTTTAAAGAAAGGGACGGTATTAAAAATCGCAAAAGGACAAGTACATGCTTTCGAGAAAAATCCAAGTTATGAAGGATTCATTATTTTGTTTACCGAGGAATTTGTTTTGAGTTATTTTTCAAAATCTTCCATTGAATTTATCTCTCATCTCTACAATTATCATATTTCCAAGCCATGCGTCAAAGGCGGCAGCTTAAATGATGCGTTCATTAAAGAGTTCTTAATTGAATTGGAAGTGGAAAACACCTACGCCCAAAAGAACATTATCGCGACAATGCTTGAGGTATATCTTCTAAAACTAGAACGTCTTTTGCAGACTACGGATAGGCCAAAGCAAAACCAACCCCATTATCCTTTATTTTTTGAATTCAGAAATTTGGTGGAAGAAAAGCATACCTCCACCCGTAATGTAAAAGACTATGCGAATATGCTCTCGGTTTCCACAAAGCACCTAAATCTAATAGTCAGGGAATTTACGTTGAATACTGCCAAACATTTTATTGATGATTTTGTGATCCTTGAAATAAAAAGAGCCATTGCAAGCACAAATAACAGTTTAAAGGAAATCGGATATACAGTGGGTTTCGATGAAATAACAAATTTTACCAAATTCTTCAAAAAACATACTGGCACTACACCAAAACAGTTCAAAACCGAGCTGTAGCGGTTTTGTTCTCATATTTACCATTCTTTCCCGAAGATTGACCTACCTGATTATTCAGTATTGGGCCAATTTTGTGTGAAACTTTAAATCAAAGAAAATGAGAAAAATGAAAACAAAATTAGTTACATGTATTTGCCTTGCACTGTTCAGTGTTGGACTTAGCTTGGCCCAAAGCGAAACATCGGAAGAAAATAATTATCAGTTTGGACAGCCAGAACATTTCTTAGATGGTTACTCAATGAATTTCCAGTATCAAAACGGCACTGCTATACACATGGAATTTTACAATGGAAAAGCGAAATATGAATGGGTCGCCGGACCAACTAAAGGAAACGGAAACAATGATATTCCTTATCGTTCCCGTAAAATAGGTGATAATCTCTATTTGATCAATTGGCACGAAATAGATAAAAAGGACTATTTAACCATCGTTTTTGATTTTGACAAAATGATCGTACACAGTTCTATTCTAATCGGTTACGAAAACAAGCCTGAAAGAACGTTAAAAACAGTGTTTAGGAGCGGAATCATCGATCATTTAAAAATATCTGAATAATTTTGAATTAATTTCGCCCCATCATTCTTTATAATATTGAATCTGATGAATGTTGCACAAACTTCATCAGATTTTTTGGTTTTATATAATATCAATTACTAGACTACTGGGCTACCAAGCACATCAATATCCCTAAAATGCATTTTTAAGAAAAAAATGGAACTGTATAGCTTCATTATCCAATCACCCCAACTTGAATCGGTTATTCAAATACTACATTGATCGACAATACTGCCAAACATTTTATTGATGATTCCATAGCTATTGAAGTTAAACGTTATTTGGTGTATTCTCTACTGGCAAAGGAAAAAAGTTAGAGAACAGGTTTTAAAGTCCTAGCCAGTATAGTCAAGAATATTCAATAAAACACAGGCACTAGCTCATTCAAATTTAGGGGACAACTCAAACCATTGGTTCCACTTTAACCATTTTTACTATCATTTTAATAAAAATAGCATAGTAGAATCCCACCAATTTTGCAGTGTTAAATAAATAGAAAATTTAAAAATAGAAATGATGAAGTATTTTAAATTAAATTTTGGGGTCTTAGCAATTATTGCTTTAATCTTATTCGGTTCATGTGACAGTGATGATGGTAGTCCAGAGACCGTAGTTGCAGATTTTGGAGATGCACCATCCAGTTCATTGATTACGACTGGCGTGGTAAACGTTATTACAGAAAATACGGTAAGATACCACACCATCGATTTTGCTGCGGCACCATATACTGTAACCGTTGTTGAAACAGCCGAAGATATTGTTCTTGTTGATTTAGGGCCCGCACCTGCTTTTGCGGATGAGCTAGAGGCGTATGTAGATGCTATTAACAAACCAGGGGCTGTAATTATTACACATAACCATGGTGACCATTATGGTGGTGCGGGAAATTTTACGGATTTGGATTTTTATGCCGAAGGCACCGTTGCCGACCAGTTGAACAACACGGCTGACTTTACGAGCTTGTACCCCAATAGCGTAATAGGTGTTACTGGCTCTAAAGAAGTAGGAGATCTCACATTTAGTTTTGACAAAGTAGCTAACGCTGAAACAGGGGAAAATGGCTATTTCTATAATGAAGAACTTAAAGTAGTTTTCTCTGGAGACCTTATATACAATCTTTCGCATCCCTATTTGAGAGAATACACACCCAAAACGGGAAAAGACGAAATAGATAATTGGGTAGCAGGTTTAAATGTTCTAAAAACGAACTTCTCAGATTACGATCATGTGTTTGTAGGCCATAATGGTTCCCGTGCTGATGTAGGAACGGTTATCGATGAAAACATAGAATATCTACAAAATGCGCAAGGCCTTATAAAAGGAACACAAACACTCTCCGCAGGAGGTGCAGCCACTACTCAGCAAGAGGTTGTGGATGAACTTCAGTTGCTATATCCCAACTATGAGGAGGGCGGACTTTTATTGTCACTTCCTGATGCTTTCTTTCAGGGCGATCCTGGAGCTGATTGGTTTTAATCATTGTAAAAAAATTGATTAATACGGTAAAACCGATATTCCCATCTATAACAAACTGAAGCATGATATCTCAACAACAAGAAAAGATAATAAGTACATTGAACGAGTTGTATAACGACTCTAAGTATGACCATCTTAAAATGATAAAAGGTGCAGCAAAAAGTATGTTCAGGCCTATGCAACCAAGTGATTTTAAAGAGGCATATCTCTCCATTTCGAAAGAACAAGGTGAAGGTTTGGTGCAGCTGATAAAGGAAAACAATCTTAAGAATGTTGTTGAGTTTGGAACTTCATTTGGAATTTCTACGCTGTTTTTAGCGCAAGGTGTATTGGAAACTGGAGGTAGTATTATCACCACAGAATTAATTGAATCCAAAGCGCAAAGGGCCATCGAAACCTTTAAAAAAGCAGGTGTAAACGACCTCATTGAAGTCAGGATTGGCGATGCAATGAAAACCTTAAAAAATCATAATGCACCCATAGATTTGTTGCTGTTAGACGGTTGGAAAGATTTATATCTGCCCCTGTTCCAAATGCTTGAATCCAACTTCCATAACGGTACATTTATTTATGTCGATAACGCAGAGATGGCAGAAACTCAGGCGTTTTTAAAAACGGTTGCTCAAAATTCTAAGTATCAGTTGCTATCTTTATTTAGAAGAAAATCCGTACTAATTACGAATAAGAAGTAATTGAGGAGTTATACACTTGAAAAGGCGTACGAATATTTATTATAAAAGGAAACAATAAAAATCGCATAGAAATGAATCTAAGGAAAAATCAAGCAGTAGAAACATACTTTCGTGAAGTAAAAAGGTATAAATCAATATTAAAAAGCACTGTGTTTTTCTCGGTAATTGTTTTGTTGCAGGCATGTCAAAATCCTCCTGAACAGAATACACCTCGGGAACAAGAAAAGGAACATCCAAATATCACCAAGTTAAAAGGCCAATCTTCTGAATTCACTCCTGAAATAATCCGGTTAAATAAAAACGTATATGTAGCGGTAGGGTATGATGGCTCAAATGCCTCTATGGTGATTGGAAAAAACGGCGTGGTAATTATAGATGCGCTCCGCGCTTTGGGTGCTGCGGAAAAGGTGGCGGAGGAATTCCAAAAAATCAGCGACAAGCCTGTCAAGGCATTAATTTATACCCATGGCCATCTAGATCATACCGGAGGTACCTCCGCTTTTACCGGCAATAGCAACGATGTTGAGATAATTGCAAGAGTGGGGTTTAAGAGTGAGCTACAGGAAAACTCACCGGTAGAATCCATCTTGAAGCAACGAAACGCCCGGCAATTCGGGCGTGATCTTCCCTCCGAAGATGTCATCAATCGTGGTGTCGCCCCTGGTATCACGCCTACGGACCGCGTCGGTGAAGGATACCTCGCACCTAATAAGACATTTCAGGATTCCCTTTACATAAGCCTCGCTGGCATCGATTTCGAATTGTACGCTGCCGATGGAGAAACCAATGATGAACTGTTTGTTTGGATTCCTGATCTTGAGACATTGTTTACAGGAGACAACTACTACAAATCGTTTCCCAATCTTCATGCTATTCGGGGCTCGCAATATAGGGATGTCAAATCATGGGGTGAATCGATACAAAAAATGAGCACTTTTCCGGTAAAGCACCTCGTTCCTGGCCACACACGTCCGGTCTCGGGAGAATCATTTGTCCATCAGAATCTAAAAAACTACTCAACGGCTATTTTAAGTGTCTACCAACAAACGATAGATGCCATGAACAAGGGTTATACCCTGCAACAAACCGTGGACAGTGTTAAGTTGGCGGATTCGCTTTCGACCCGGCCGAACCTACAAGAGTTCTATGGATCGGTTGCCTGGGGGGTGCGTTCGGTGTTTTTACACTATGTTGGTTGGTTCGACGGGAATCCCACGAATCTCTACCCACTAACAGGGTTGCAGGAGGCGAAGAATATTATTGCGCTGGCCGGTGGTGAGCAGAAGGTGAAGAAACAACTTAATACTGCCCTTAACGAAGGGAATTATCAGTGGGGATTACAATTGGCTGACTATCTACTTCAAACGGATTACCAAAAAAAAGAAGTCATTGTGATAAAAATAAAGTTGTTAAGAGGTTTAGCAGCGCAAGAAATCAATGCCCCCGCGAGAAACTACTATCTCTCTTATGCCTATGAATTGGAGAAAAATATTTAACAAAATCACGGGATTGATAGCGATTTTATAAAAATAAAAATTATGAGTAAAGTAGCAAATTGTCCAACTTGTGGCAGCAAATCAAAAACTAAAGAAACAAATGGAGAGCTTACCTACCATACTATTCAAGATGAAGAAGTATTCAAAAAAGTAGGGCAGCTGAAAAAGGCGATGGAGAAATTTAAAGCTAAAGCCGAAAGCCTCGAATTAGAATTGGAGGCACTCAAAAAGCAATCGAATTAAAAAAATCATCCATATGAAAATAGCAGTAACATCCGTTAGCGGGAAATTGGGCTCGACCATAGCCAAGCAGCTGATAAGTAAAATTGGAAAGGAAAACGTAATTGGCATTGCCCGAACGCCCAAAAACGCACAGCATCTTGGCGTTGAAGTTAGAAAAGGTGATTACAACAGTCGCGAAGAATTAAACCTTGCACTACAAGGCATTGACGCTGTTTTGTTGGTTTCGGGAATGGACGAGCCACAAAAAAGAATTCAGCAACACCGAAATGTAATTGAAGCTGCCAAACAAAATGGCGTAAAAAAAATAGTATACACAAGCATAATTGGCGATGAAGAAAAAAACGCGTTTAGTCCCATTGTGCAAAGCAATCGCCAGACCGAAAAAGACGTGCAAGAATCTGACCTGGCTTGGGCTATTGGCCGAAACGGAATCTACATTGAGCCTGATCTGGAGTATCTAGACAGTTACATAAAAGATGGTGAAATTAGAAATTGTGCCGCTGATGGCACGTGCGGCTACACCAGCAGAACTGAGTTGGCCGCAGCTTATACAAAAATGCTGACGGAAGAAAAACACAACGGCCAAGTATATAATTTAATGGGTGCGCCCATCACCCAGGCTCAATTGGCCAATGTCATCAACCAAGTGTACAACACCCATTTAGTTTTTAATGCGGTTTCGGTACAAGCCTACACAGCCGAAAGAAAAGCCGAATTGGGTGAATTTATAGGAACCGTAATTGCAGGAATTTATGAAGGAATTCGCCATGGTGCTTATCAAGTTCAATCGGATTTTGAAAAAGCCACCGGAAGAAAACATCAATCTGCTTTAGAAATGATAACCGCTTTTAAAGCGAATAAATATTACAATAACCAATTGAGAGATATGTAATCCTCTCTCAGTTTTAGATTCTCTGAACCAAAAAAGGGGAATGGCACTCGTGCCATTCCCCTTTCAAGAAAATTTTTCTGGCAATACTAAATCTTTGGTTCCCAGCCGGGCTCGTATTCCCTTTTCCAGAGTTGCATTGCTTCCCTATCAAAAATGCGCCCGGTGGTATCGTCCACATCAAAACCTTTGCCAATCCGTGAAGCGATATTGGCATAGTGCGTGAGTAATTGACTCACTACACCTTGCTCGATTGGAGAGGTCAATTTTTCTTTTCCACGGATAGTTTCAAAGAAATTAACCGCATGTTTGGTAGTCATATCACCACCACCGCCAAGTGCTGTTCCAGCTTCATTGCTAGCAGACTTACTATCCTTAACTAATTTCCCCTTAAGGTCATATTGTCTGTAGCCACCTCTATTTACAAAGACAGATCCTTCAGAACCATAGATGATCGTTCCTCGTCCACCACCAAATGTATCGTATTTGTTTCTGCTTTGTCCTTCCCAGTTGATTACCCGATTATCATCAAAATGAAAAGAAGCCTCCATTGTATCGTACATTTCCCATCCGTCATTTGGATATTGAAATTTACCGGAAAACACATCAACGTGCATCGGATATTCAACATCCAATGCCCATCGGGCGATGTCTAACTCATGCGTTGCATTGTTGCCCATTTCAGCTGTGCCATAATCCCAACCGTACCAATGCCAGTTATAGTCCCAAGTGTCATGCATATAGTCTTTTCGCGGAGCAGGCCCCTGAAACAAGTCCCAATCCAAACCTTCAGGAGGTGCCTGTTTTTTTGGTACAGGAACTTCTCCCCTATCATTTGTATAAAATGCCACGGCCCTATATGCTTTTCCTATTGCTCCATTATGAATGGCTTTGATAATTTCTATTGACTCTGGTGAAGATCGTTGCTGGTTTCCCATCTGGACCACCTTATTGTATTTTTGTTGAAAAGCTACAACCAACTCCCCTTCATGAGGATTGTGGCTACACGGTTTTTCCAAATACACGTGCTTACCTGCTTCCATGGCCATACAAGCGCCCGGTGTATGCCAGTGATCAGGCGTGGCATTGAAGATGGCATCTACTTTTGGATCTTCAAGTACTTTTCTGACGTCATTTTCTAGAATGGGTTTATTTTTGATGAGCTTTGCGAATTTGCTTGCAGCCTTTTCCCTTTGACTTTTCATCACATCGCAGAGATATAGCAATTCGACATTACTTTCCTTTCTACTGATTGGCTCATAATAAGCGCCAAGCCTTCTTCCTAAACCGATGATTGCGACATTCAATTTGTCATTGGCTCCAATGATTTTTGAATAACTTTTGGCAGAATTTGCCATAGCACTTCCTCCAATTGTTGCCCCTGTGACGCCAACCACAGCTTTTTTTAGAAAATTTCTCCTATCTGTACCCATTTCATAATTATTTAATGTTGTAAAATCAGTTTCTTATCAAAAAGAATTTAGTTCAATTTTTAAAACTAATAATTATATGGTTTTTATAAAACCTAATCATCAGTTCTAAGGCCGAGTGAATAAAAAAAAGAAGGTCGAATGTTTTTTGTTTCATCAATAAAGATTGCATTTTTCATGGAATTTACCTGCTATTTTAATGGAGTTTAAACATTTCTTAAGGGCACAGTTAATAATTTAGCACTTATTTGTATCTTGAAAACTCATAAGAAAAAATCCTTTTCCATGAAAAAAAGAGCTATTTCCTTTATAATAATTGCCATTCTTGTTATATCCTGTAAGCAATCTCCAGCACCACCCGAACCAGTCGGCCCACTCCCATCTGCGCGGCAATTGAAGTGGCACGAGCTAGAATTTTATGCTTTCGTACATTTTAACATGAACACATTTACCAACATGGAATGGGGTCTTGGTGGAGAATCTCCGGAAACCTTCAACCCCACGGAACTGGATACCCGTCAGTGGGCGAGAGTAGCGAAGGAAGCCGGTATGAAAGGGATAATTCTTACAGCAAAGCACCACGATGGTTTCTGTCTGTGGCCTTCTCAGTATACAGAACATTCTGTGAAAAATTCTCCATGGAAAGATGGGAAAGGAGATGTGGTTTTGGAATTGGCTGAGGCCTGCGAAGAATATGGTTTGAAGCTTGGGCTGTATCTATCTCCGTGGGACAGAAACCATGCGGAATACGGCACAGACGAATACATCACCTATTTCAGAAACCAGTTGAAAGAATTGATGACCAACTACGGTGAAGTTTTTGAAGTGTGGTTTGACGGTGCCAATGGAGGAACAGGATATTATGGAGGAGCCAATGAAGATCGTAAGGTAGATCGGAAAACATATTATGACTGGCCAAAAACGCGCAAGATCGTCCGCGACAATCAGCCAGATGCCATGATGTTCAGCGATGCAGGGCCGGATGTGCGTTGGGTGGGCAACGAGTCCGGATGGGCAGGTGAAACCAACTGGTCGATCTTGCGTCGAGATGAGTTTTGGCCCGGGTCTCCAAATTATAAGCAACTGACCAATGGTCATGAAGATGGCACGCATTGGCTACCTGCGGAGGTAGATGTATCGATCCGACCGGGTTGGTACTACCACAAATCTGAAGACCACAAGGTACGGTCGGTGAAATCGCTTGTGGATATTTATTATAATTCTATTGGCAGAAATGCTTCTTTTTTGCTGAACTTTCCAGTAGATACACGCGGGTTAATCCACGAAAAAGATGTGGAGCAACTAATGAAAATGAAACATGTCATTGACAAAGATTTCGAAACTAACCTTGCGGTAAATTTGGATGTGGAAGCATCTAATGTTCGTGGAAATGCTAATGCTTACGATGCAAAAAACGTGATGGATGGCAACAAAGGAACCTACTGGGCGACGGATGATGGCGTGACAAATGCTTCCATCACATTTGATTTTGGTAAAGCAACCACTTTCAATAGATTCCTCACGCAGGAATATATTCAACTGGGGCAGCGCGTGAAAAAGTTTACTTTAGAAGCATTTGTTGACAATGCATGGAAGGAAATAGCTTCACAAACAACCATCGGTTACAAGCGCACCTTACGCTTCGACAATGTCACTTCCAACAAATTGCGGTTTACTATCGTAGATGCCAAAGCCTCTCCTACCATCACGAATATCGAGATTTACCATGCCCCCAAGCTATTAGAACCTCCAGTCATTTCGAGAGATAAAAAGGGTATAATTTCCATGGAATCTTTAGATACAGGATTGGAAATATTCTACACAACTGATGGTAGCAAACCTACCTCTAACTCAATAAAATATAACGGTGGAATTCAAATTGAAGGCAAGGGGAACATCATCGCCATCGCCTATGACCCAGAATCCAAGGCCCAAAGTGCCTCAGAATCCATGGAATTTGATATCAACAAATCATTATGGAAAGTAATTTCTCCCTCCGCGGATAAGGATCCCAAAGCTGAGGCAATTGTAGACGCGAACCAAGGGAGCGTTTGGAAAAGCGATACCAAATCCAATTTGCCGCAATCTGTTGTAATAGATCTCGGGGAGATGTTGACCCTCACAGGGTTTACCTACTTGCCATCACAGCATCGGTACATCGATGGCACTATTTCTCAATATCAATTTTACGTGAGCAAAGATGGGAAAAGCTGGGGAAGCCCGGTCTCTAAGGGAGAGTTCAGCAATATTAAAAACAACCCGATTTTGCAGACCAAACCTTTTGATGCCATACAAGGCAGGTATATTAAGTTAGTCGGCACCAAGGAAATCAATGGTGAAAACCATATTTCCATTGCTGAGATCGGAGTGGTAACAGAGTAATTAGTATTGTTGCCATTTTTGGTGTTAACTAATAGATTAATAGAAAGTTGAAGTACTTTGATTAAAGTATAGAATCTATTGTAATATCATTAATTTGTCTTGAATATTTTTTTTAATATGCATTTTGTAATCCATTTGCTTCGTCAATACAAATCAGCACTAATAGCGCTCGAATTTAAGGTGCATGGTTACTTATTATTCTTTTAGCATGGTTACTTATTATTCTTTTATTAGTGTACCGAAAAATGCTCTAAAGTCCATGTAATTCTTATCTAATGTTTTTTCTTAGCACCGATTGAGCACAGGACATTCAGTACCCAATACTGTGGAGATAATTGCCCAAATCACTAGATTATTAAATTTACTTTCACATAGTACTCACATCATAATCCATTGATTCAGTGTACATAACAATTGAATCTATGGATGCTCTACTCATCTGGCATATTATTTACATGGTTATGGATAAATTTATAAACTAAAGAATAGAACCATGAATCAATTACAAATTAAAGGAAACTGGAACGAGATTAAAGGCAAGTTGAAACAGAAGTATGGCGCTGTCATTGATGATGATTCAATTTTTGTCGAAGGAAAAATGGATGAGTTAGTCGGCAGAATAGAGATAGCAACAGGAAAAACCAAGGAAACTATTCTTAAAGAAATCAATGATCTGTAATCAGAGCAAACAGATTTAATTGATATCGAAATCAGGCTGAAACCTAATAATTGGAATTTTAAACATTAGAAAAATGAAGTTCATTAAAAAATTAGCCAATATGTCCATGATCATATTTGTAGTATTGGCATTCACAAAATGTGAAAACAAACAAAGCACACAATCATCCACCTCCACTGAGGTAAGCAATGAGTTGAAGGAACAAAAAGAAGAGGTCAAAAAGGAATTGAATGAAGCGATTGCGAGCATTGATAATGAAATCACTAAAATCGAAGCAAATGTCAAAGATTTTTCAGACGATGCCAAAGCAAAATGGGACGAAACCTTAAATGATCTGAAGGCAACCAAAGCAGATTTAAAGAAAAAACAAGATGAGGTAGACGATAAAACTGCAGAGGATTGGAAGAAATTTAAGGAAAACGTTGATGATGGAATTGCAGACATTAAAGTTAAGATTGACCAAGTAGGTGATGACATTCAAGATGCATTTAAAAATTAGATGAATTCTTCAATAAAATAGACTTCCTCAACATAAAAAAAATGAACCAAGATCTGGTTCATTTTTTTATATATCAATGGCATACATATTGAATATTATATCAATGATGACGATTATGAAACTATAAAAACATGATAATAACCATGCAGGGCATGTTTTCATATAGTTCATTGAATAATGACTCCACAAAAGTGTGGAGAAAATTCCACACAAATAAAATTTATTATTTTGGAGAAATTGGAAAAAAAAGAAACGATTCAAAAGATACTGATTGGGCAAGCAAAACAATATCTGGAGAATACAGGGAGCATCGTAAATTTCACATTGCGCTTCTTGAAAAATATTTTTTCACCACCTTTTGAGTGGCGTGAATTATTGAAACAAGTGTATTTTTCAGGTTATAAATCCCTTTTCTTTATTGGTACCACTTCATTTATTGTAGGCATGGTATTTACGATGCAATCTTACCCTACTATGTCATCATTGGGAACGGAGTCATGGATTCCCACGATGATATCGCTATCTATAGTCAGGGAAATAGGCCCACTGATCACTGCACTTATTTTTGCAGGAAAAGTGGGGTCTGGAATTGGTGCCGAACTTGGATCCATGAAAGTAACAGAACAGATAGATGCAATGAGTGTATCCGGCACCAAGCCCATGAATTTCCTTGTGGTATCCAGAGTTGGTGCTACTACGATTGCCGTGCCTTTATTGGTGCTTTATGCCGATGCATTGGGTTTTCTAGGGTCTTATTTTGCATTTCAAAGTAAAGAAGAGATTACCATGTACTTCTTTTTCAACCAAGCCATATCAGTGGTTACCTATGTTGATTTAATTCCATCCCTGATAAAATCAGCGATGTTCGGTTTCGCCATTGGTATGGTCGCGAGCTATCAGGGATTTCACGCAGAACAGGGTACGCAAGGAGTTGGGAGGGCTGCAAATACCTCAGTAGTAATTTCCTCATTTTTGATATTTGTGATTGATTTAATTATGGTTCAAATCAATAGCTTTTTCCTTTAAAAACAATACACAGCACTAATTATGCAGCAAACTGAAGCAATAATAAAAGCGCGAAATCTAAAAAAATCCTTTGGTGAAAATACCATAATAAAGAACGTGAGTTTTGATCTAATGAAAGAAGAAAACCTCGTGATCATGGGGAAATCAGGGACAGGGAAATCTGTTTTGATTAAATGTATAATTGGTTTGCTTGTGCCAGACGAAGGAGAACTGAGCGTCATGGACTACAATCTTATGGATATTGATGCTGATCAGCTGAATGAACTCAGACGAACGGTAGGATATTTGTTTCAAGGAGGTGCTTTGTACGATTCTATGACAGTAGAGCGTAATCTAAAATTCCCATTGAGGCGATTTCCTGATGCTCCCAGTGAATCTGAAATCGATGAATTGGTAGACGAAGTATTGGAGAATGTGGAACTCGCTCACACTAAACATAAAATGCCATCAGAACTTTCAGGTGGTATGAAAAAAAGAATTGCATTGGCGCGGACGCTGATCATGAAACCAAAAATCATGCTTTACGACGAACCTACCACAGGGCTGGATGTGATAACTTCCAATGAAATAAGTGATTTGATTTTAGAAATGCGGAAGAAATACAATATATCGTCCATAATCATCACACATGATATTTCTTGTGTGGACAAAACCGCAGACAGAATAATTATTCTAGATAAGGGTGAAGTATTAAATGAAGGAAGTTTTGATGAAATAAGAAAATCAAATGATAATACAATACGGGCTTATTTCGAAAGTGTATAGCTAAATAGTAGTCAAATAATATAAATAATATAGATATGAATAAAAAGAACATAAGGCTCGGAATATTCTTCACAGGAGGGCTCTTGATATTGATTGTATTCTTGTTTATAATAGGATCAAGGCAGAATTTATTTGATGATACCATAACATTGAAAACACAAGTCACTGATGCCGTAGGCTTGCAAGAGGGAAGTTCGGTCAGGTTTATGGGAATCAATATTGGTTCCGTAGAGCGTATCTCAATTGTCAATGACACTTCCGTCAGCATTATCTTAATGATCGACAATGATCAGGCACCTTTCATCACAAAAGATTCTAAGGCAGTCATAAATTCTGATGGTCTGATGGGCAATAAGCTTATCACGTTGATCGCAGGTACTAATTCATCTGATGCAGTTGTTGATGGCGACGAAATTGCCTCATTGAAACCGATAGGCATGGAAAATGTGATGAATTCCGTACTGGAAAATAGTAGAAATTTAGAGAAATTGACAACCAACTTGATAGAAATTACGGCAGAAATTTCATCTGGAAAGGGCTTGATAGGAAAGTTGCTTTTTGACTCAACAGCTGTCAATGAGTTTGAAAGAGTAATGACAAGCACTAGCCAAATGGCAAAAAACCTCGAATCTACCACTGCCAATTTTCAGGACGTGAGCAATAAAATATCTAATGGAGAAGGAACTCTAGGAAGGCTAATCTATGATAATTCCATAGCCAACGGCTTGACCAATATCATTGATTCATTGTCAAGTGCTAGCTCAAACATGAACGAAGCGACAATGCAGATTAATGATTTCAGTAGAAAACTCAATAATGGCAATGGGGCTATGAGCCGTTTGGTCAACGATACAACCATGGCAAACAACCTGGATGAAACTATTGAGAACGCCAAAGAGCGAACCGCTGAATTGGAAGAAACCATCGATATTGTCAACGATAGTTGGATTCTCAACCTATTTGGTGGCAATAAAAAAAAGAAAAAACAAGAAGCCTCGACTAAGTCAAAGCAAGAAAATCAGTCTAAAATCCATGAAATTGAACATTCCCATTTCATTGCAGAAACGTCTCAATAAAATGTATTATTTAGATATCAACCACAAATCTTGCAAGATGGATTGCGCTTGATATTAGTAACTGCAAAAGTCATATCACGCAAATCCATGGAAAATAAACGGTTTTTGAGTGGCTCTCCAAGTCCTGAGATCACCTTTATCGCTTCCATGGCACCCATGCAGGCCACAGTACCACTTACTGCTCCAAATACTGGAAATCGCCTTTTCCAAGCAACAGGTTCTTTTGGATACAGGCAAGCTAGGCATGGAGTTTCTCCGGGAATAATAGTGGTAATTTGTGCTTCTAACTCATACATAGCACAATCGACCAAAACTTTGTTTTGGGCAACAGCTTCTCTGTTCATTAAGAAGCGCTCTTTAAAAAGTGGCGCGGCATCTACGATTACATCAGCTTCTGAAACCAAGGCTTTGGCATTATCTTCGTTGATATTATCGTTAACGGCCATAATCTCTAGCCGAGGGTTAAGTTCCTTTAGCCTGCGCTCTACAGATTCTATGCGTGGTTTTCCCAACCAATCATCGGTCATGAGCAATTGGCGGTTCAAGTCACTTTCTTTTACATTTCCTCCATGCGCCAGAATCAGTTTTCCCACACCTGCGGCAGCCAGTTCATAAGCTACAACACTCCCTAATCCTCCGCAACGGGAAACTAACACGGATGCATTTTTTAGCTTTTCCTGCCCTTCTTCACCACCAAACCCTGCTACATCCAACTGCCATTCATAGACAGCCCGTTCCTTATCTGTCAATTTTTTCATACTACCCTCCTGCTATTGGTGACATAATCATGAGCTCATCATTGTTGTTCATTTCCGGATTATCCGAATATCGTACTTGCTCTCCATTCAGCACCAATACCAGCGTATCAAGGTAATTACCAGAAGAATCAAATAGTAGCTCGTTTATAGAAGCATCTGACTTTTCTCCCAATTGCTTTATACATTCGTGTAGTGTCATTCCATTATCTATCTCCAGAGTATCGGAAGATTTACCGGCTTTGCTTTTAATCTGAGCAAAATATTTAACGTTTATCTGCATCATTCAATAATTTGGTTATTCTCCATTTTTAATACTTTATCTGCTAAAACTTCCGCATCAGACATGGAATGTGAAATATGCAATGCGGTAATTTTTAACTCTTTTTTAAGAGATTGTAGCAGGCTATACATCTCGTCTCTTGTAGGTTCGTCTAGCGCACTCAGCGGTTCGTCCATACACAAAAACTCCGGATAAAAAGCCAATCCTCTACCTAGAGCAATGCGCTGTCGTTCTCCCCCACTCAAACCTGTAATGTTCCTGTCGAGTAAGTGACCAATCCCCAACAATTCGCCAAGTTCATTAACCCGAGAAGCAACCCTTTCCTTATCCCATTTCCTGATTCGCAAGGAAAAGCTCAAATTGCCTCTTACGTCCATGGAAGAGAATAGTGTCCCCTCTTGGGGCACATATCCGATACACCTTTCCGCAGGTTTCATGGAAGTAATATCCTGATCATTGAGCATAATTGCACCTGAATTTATTTTCCTCAACCCACAAATGGATTCCAGAATAGTTGTCTTACCACAACCTGTCTTTCCCATTAGCACTGTATATTCGCCTTTTGCAATATCCAAGCTTATATTACTAAGCTGGAAATTTCCCTGAATAATAGATATGTTCTTTAACGAGAGCATCAATCTACAGATTTAAAAAAACCTATACCTCCAAACAAGCGCACAATCATCAATACGCCAAACCCTGCCAATATCATGATGAGAGAAACTGCCACTGCTGCTTCAATATTTCCAACTGACAATTCTAAAAAGACCGTGGTAGAAAGCACTTCGGTACGCATTCTTGTAGCTCCTGAAAAAATTAATATGGGACCGAATTCCCCCAAAGCACGAGCCCAAGCTAATGACCCTGCAGTCAAAATTCCCTTCTTGGCTTGAGGAAGCAATACCATCCAAAAAGCCTGTCCCTTGCTGCATCCAAGGGTCAATGCCACATCCTCTTGACGGGAATCAATTTGCGAAAAAGTCACATTCATGGTCCTCACTGCAAATGCGCAGGCAACCATAAACTGGGCAATTACGACACTATATACCGTATAGGTAATCCGGACGTGACTTTCTAAAAATCTACCTGGAGCTGTTTGAAAAAGAATAAGCAAACTAAGCCCAATCACCAAAGGTGGTAATATTATTGGGATATCTAAAATTGAATCGAGTAACCGCTTGCCATGAAACTCATATCTAGACATAAAATAACCCATTGGAATTGCGACAACCAAACTCAACAACATGGTGATCGTACATGAAATTAAACTCAGTTTTATTGAGTATTGAATTTCTTCACTCTTTAGCGCCTCTATCAGGTGCCCGGTTGATGTAAAGGTCATGTCGGCAAGCATCATGGCGACAATCAGGATAACGTATGTAGCCGCGATGATTCCCATTATCAATAAAAATGGCCAATCGCTTTTAGCTTTAAAGGAGGTTTTTGTCTCTAATTGATTCTTTCCCACAAATTGAAATGCTGTGATTCAGATTTAAAGGTCGTCATTTCCTTTATATTCCCAGGAAAATCCATGAGTTAAAAAGTTTTCTTTTGAAGCGTCTGAAGTTATGGATTTTAACAACCTGCTCAGTAGCCAATAGTATTCACTATTCTCGCCAATGCCATAATTCTGAAATGCCATGGCATGGGGATCATCTATGGAAATAATCGTCAATTTATCCCTCACTTGCGAAATATTCGCTTCATAAACAATTACAGCATCGAGCGATCCGGTTCGCAGCTGATTTACCAACAAATCTGCGGTGGGAGTCTGCACATATATGTTGGGCTGGATTTTTTCCCAAATGCCTGATGGTTCCAACAATCTTTTTGTAAGCGCACCCAAAGCACTCTGTTCCGGATTGCAAACACCTATTCGAATATCACTTTCAGTAAGATCATTTAAGTCTTTGATTCCTTTGGGGTTATCCTTCTTTACGGCAATAAGAATTTTGGTATTGGAAATGTCAGTAATATCCATGAATTTATCTTGTACCTGATCCATAAATGAAATATCACAAGTGAGATAGGCATCCGGTCGTTGGCCTGAATTTATTTGAGACACCAGAATACCACAACCATTATAAACCCGCTCTACATCTACTCCTTCCCGTATTTCAAACTCTTGAATGGTTTTTTCAACCGCCATACGGTTTACCCCTCCGCTAAATAAAAGAATGGTTGGCTTTTCCTCCCAGTGATCACCAGAAATGGCCTCAAAACCCATGGCTTGGAAAGTCGGGTTTCCAAATTCTTTGGAACTCAGATACCTTAAAAATTTTAATGCTTCAGTTGGCTTTTCTGTAGAATTGAGCACCCCCACTGTTACTTTTTTCTTGTATTTTTCGAGTAGTTCGTTCGGAACGATTTCGATATTCTCATATTGATTGGCGGTGGCATCCCAAATAATCCCAGCATCCACAGAACCAATATGAATATCATTAGCCACTTCATTCACAGTTGGCTTCAATACAGTGACTGCGGCCCTCACAGGCTCCCACAAATCATGCTCTTCTAAAATCATCTTTGTCTGCTTGCCAATGGATGCCGCTCCAGGATTAGCCAGAGCAAACGAAATATTCTCTTTTAGCAAACCCTGTATTCCCGATATGTTCTTTGGATTTCCCTTTTTCACTGCAATCACTGGGGTCAGCATGGCCAGAGGTTGGGTTTCAACTATTAGATTCTGTTTTGCAGCCTCCGCCATGTAGCTTTCATCAGCTGCTAAATACAAATCCCCTGATTTTGCAACACGCAAGCCCGATAATAAGGTCCCTGAACCGCCATACTGGATTTCGATTCGTGTTCCGAATTTTTCTTCGTATTCTTTTGCTAGCTTTTCTATTGGTGGTTTCATACCAGCCGCACAGTAAAACACCAAAGCCTCTTTTTCAGATGCAGGAGCACATGAATTAAATATTTGTAAACCTATTAATAATACAAAAGCTGTGAAAAAGCACTTTTTATAGTTCATTGGAGGTTTTGTTTCTCAGTTATTAATTATTTCTATTCTTATAAAAAAAGAAAAGCCCGGTAGCCAACACCATACCTACTACCGCCAACACAATAAATACTACGGAATTGCTACTTTGGTCTATAGTTTCTGCTTCTTTATTATAACTTATTTCTGGCACATCGTTCTTAAAGGCCGATTTTAGATCGATGACTTCAATACCATAATCCACTTCTCCCGCAATATTTGCTTCGGTTTCTTTGGCTAGAATTCGGCTCATCTCAGCCAATATCATTGGATTATCCACATCAAAACCAACTTCATCGGCTAATTGTTGGCGGCTTTCTGTAGGCCAATATAACGGAATCTGGTTGCCAAGCATCCATTTACGATCCAACCCACATTCACAATCTGCACCGATCATAGACATTAGTTTATACAATTTTCCATCAGCGACTTCAGCTATTTTAACGGCCTCTCCCATGATCCTACCACGCCCATATAATACAAAAGCCAAAGGTTCATTTGGTTGTTCTTCAATTCCTAACGACCACAAAAGTATTCTCTCCCTCTCAAAATCAGCTACGGATAATCTCATGGAAGTAGGACTGTTTTTTACCTTTTTTGGCATGTAAGGCATGATATTCTCAATGCGATGACAGTCATTTTGAATATGAGTTGCTACCTCTTTGTTCTTTTCCTCAACTTTCCCATCAACCTGAATAATCACCGAAAACACGTCAGAAAAATCCTTTCGTAGCCTTTGGCGAATTGGTGAATCAAGTATTTCATCTACCACGTCTGAGATATTATCATTGGTAGTAAGCTCCAACATCCTGCCATCAGGCGAAATTAAAACCTGTGCCGGAAGATGGATTTTACTGCCTTTTATTTGAATAACATAAGGGTGATCCGCATCTGTTGTTGGATTCAATACAGACAAATTGATATTGGAATCTTCCAGCCTTTTGCGCATGTTTTGATAATATGCATCTGAAGCGTCCGCATTCCGATCTACTACAACCAACGAATAGATATCTCTTGAAAGTGTAGAAAAACCTATTTCGCGTACCGTAAAACGGCAAGCGTTAGCAACTTCCATCACCATACAAATCAAAACAACTGCTAAACTAATCCTACGCATCTACTTTCTAATTGTAAAACAAAACCTCTGCCGGCAACTGCTGGCGCTCCATTCCCGGCCCCTCGATCTCAACAGACAAGACCTGATCCTTTTCATTTTGATAATATAATACAGAAATTGGATGCAAACCTGCCTTCAAAGAAATATCCTGTTTCATTTCGCGTGCACTATGACTTCCATCATTATCTATGAGAAGGTTATCATGTAGCATCAAGGTACTAGCATCATCGCTGGTGTTATAAAATGTATAAATTCCATCAACAGGCACTTTTACAAATCCTGAATAGCGAAATCCAAATCCATAGTCATTCTTGCGTGGGGATACGTCAATATTCTTTTCAATGCCTTTCTTCAATGCCGTCAGTTGATTGAAATCAGGAAGCTTTTTCCAAATCCCCTCGTAGTATTCGTAGCGAATACCGGGATTTACTTCGGCTTGAGTACCATCTACCAATTTCGGAATATCAATTTCTTGCGCGGTGATTTCACTCATATATTCCTTGCCGTTTTCCACCCAAATAGTTCGCGATTTCACCATAGTTTTTCCACTAATCGTCAATGGATTTTCACCGCTTTCTGACTTAATATTTGGATTCTCTCCATTTGTAGTATAATATACTTTGCCTGTTGTACCCGTTTTATGGAACAAAACATTGATTTTTCCATCTACAATCTCCCTTTTCCTCTCAATGGAAGGAGCCGGACGAAGTCGCACAAAGGATTTACTACGCTCAAATCTTCTGATTTTTCCTGATTTTTCCATAAATATGGCAGACTTTAAAGTTGCGTTTTGGGTTAACACAAACGGGCCTGAATACTTTGTGGATTTTTCAGTAGGTTGAGTGCCATCCAGAGTATAATGGATAGTTCCTTGCACACCAGGCTTGGCAATTATTTCTATACTAACCGAGTCTATAAATTCATTGGGTAAATATTTTTGTGTATAGTCTCCCCAGTTCTCTTGCTTATAATCTGGCTTATCGTCTGCCACGGTATTGATCGTGATCGGAGCACGCGAAATTGGTGCCATAACCATGGAAGTCTCCAACCAGTTGCCACAACTACAGCCTCCGCCTGCTTCGGGCGACAACACCAAACCCTGAGCCGGGATCGTACTGATCCAACAATCTGGCCTTAACCGCTCCCAACGCGAAAATTCCCTGGTATCGAAATTGAATTGTGTTACACTGCCTCCACGGTAAAAGATGGATTGTTCAGTAAGTGCATAACTCGCACATCCATGACCTGATTTCGGAACGTTATACACCTGCTGTTCCCCTGTCGCCAAATTGTACAAAGCAGGCTTAACCACCAATCTGTTATTTACAATTGCAGGTCGGGACAAGTGCCCTCCATGGTCCCCGTGAAACCACTTTTGTTCTTTGTCCCAAACCAAATTTCCATTGGACGCATCATATGCATATATTTCATATTTCCAATCATTGGAAGAAACAATCACATATTTGCCTGTCCCCCCAGCCATAGTGTACATAGTCTTTCCTGGCACATTCTTGATCCTCTTTTTCCAGAGTACTTTCCCTGTATTTTGGTCTAACGCAACCAAAGAAGTGTTTCTGAAGAGATCATCCCCTCCCCGACCTTCTTCTGATAATTTTACATTAGCAGATTCGACAAAAGTGATTTGTTGGTTGTAAATAGTAATCGTAGGGTTGATGATAACACCTTGAGGCTTGTATGACCAATGGATTTTATCCTCTTTTTTATCTCTCGCAAAAAGCAATTTGCTAATGACCTTAAAGGCCATCGGCCCATTTTTAGCATCATACCAGCCAACTCCTCCATAAAAGTCTGTAAAAGACGAACCCTTTGGAATCGAGGTTCCAATGATTTTATCATCTACTAAGCTGATGAAGCCCCAATCTTGATTGCCACTGGCTTCGGGAATGACTTCCACCACAGCCCCGGTCATTTGATCCACCTTAATCACATTGGCCCCGATGGCGATATAAATATAGTTTTCATCTGCCGCCCAATTCGAACAATCTCTATGGATATTCATGCGTTTCATTCCTGGAAAATCCTCTGACCAAAGTACATTTCCATTATAAACATCTACGGCAACCACACGCTCATTTCCTTGCACGAACATTTTTCCATTCACAGCCAATGGTGAAGGTTTTCTCCCACTTCTGTCAGTTTGGAAGCGAGGCCCCGGTCTTCCCATCCATTGAATCTCAAAATCTTCTGCCCGAGTAGATCCCCACATACTTTCTCCACCAAAGGCACTATTGTCTGGTTCGGCATATTGGTGCGTCCATTCGCCTTGGGTTTCTAATTTGTGTTTTTTCAATATTAACCCACCATCCGTTAATTTTTTAGCATCTACCTCCCAATCCAGATTTGAATCTTCCAACCAGTTTTCCGGTGCGTGTTGTACTATGGCCAATCCTCGTGGAGCAATTAATCGAATAACTTCATCTGAGCTTCCCCCTGCTTTGGTATTTAGCCAAACAAGATTAGCTAACTCGGAAGCTAAAGGTAGGGTGCTCAAGTCTGCAACTTGCAGTGCATTTATCTTTCTTCCGTACACATTTCCTGCCTGTAATTTCGCTCTAAAATCCTCAATTTTACTAGAAGACTCATCCAACACCATCACATCAAAATCTGTATTTCTTGCTATTTCTATAGGAAGTTGTTCGTCATCCAACCCAACCACTAGGCAAATTCCAGTAGAATATTCCATTCCTTTTGTGAAGCCCTCGATCTGCTGTTGGTAGTTTTCTTTTGGCTGAAAGGCCGAAAAATCCATGGAATTTCTCTTATAATTAAAAAAATTATCATACTCGTAAACCCTCTTAGATCCATCTTCTGTTATAATTTCATAAGTATAAATGAAATCCTTTCGGACTGGCAAATCTATGGAATGTTGGGTGTTTTTATCGGAATTAAACGTTTCTGCCTTTTCCCCACTCGCAGACCAGTTGACTGAAACTTTAGTAGGTCCAGCAGTTTCAAAAGTCAACCTTACGGAATTGGTAGATAAAGCTTGTACAAAAGGTCCGGACTTTAATTCTAATGTTTCTTTTTCAGTTACACTTTCTTCGGCCTTAATCTCTTCATCAATCCCTGCCGGCTTATCTATATTTCTTGCATACCATGGGTTTTCTTTACTTCCTGACCTAAAGCAAGTGATATCACCCCCACTGGTAGAAACGTATAATGCACCATTCGCTGAAGCCATTGCATAGACAGTTCCATCAACATTGCCTTTCCAAAGAGGCAGGCCGTTTTCCGGACTGACAGCATACACTGTATCTGTAGCACCGACATACAACGCATCTCCACTCAATATTAATCGATGTGCCTGATAGTCCCTTCTCAACCACAGCAGCTTTTTACTTTTGCGGTGGTAGGCAGAAAGCGAATTATCCGTAAGGATAAAACTGGTATCACCTTTGATTACCATTTCTTTTCCGCCCTTAAATGACATATACTCCGGCTCTTTGTCATCTACATACTCCTGAATGCTTTTGAAACGAGATGCTTGTGGATGGACAATATGTTTATCCTCAGTTACCAATACGAAGCATCCACCAGTCCCGGGGAGGCTACCTTTATTTTCTCCGGTGGCTTTGTTGAAAAAGGCAGGGGCGATACGACCTTGCGGTTGCACTAGCATAGTGCCCGTAGAAGCCATGGCTCCTTCAAAAGTCATATTTTCAATTTCTCTAACATAGCACCCTTCTCCATCAGGTGATCCATTTGTTGAATTGATGGCGCAAAAATAGCTCTTTTTCCATGGCAACAGAGATGCTCCAAAGTATACCCGATCATCCTCTACCAATACTCCGGTTCTGATAGGCCAGAAAGAAACTAATCTGCTGTTTTGGATGAGTAGTCTTTCATTTTCTGGAACTGGCGAATATTTCCAATCCAGATCGCCATCGTCAGCATCAATGCTGTATACAAAGCCATCATCTGATCCAAAATACAGATTGCCTTTATAAAATACCGGAGCAATGCGAATTGGAGCATTGGTGGTAAACCTCCATTTTTCTTTTCCATTTTTCGTATCAATGCAATGCACGGCATCATCGGAAGTGGAAGAATAATACATGGAATTTCCCACGATTACCGGATAGTAAGCCAAATCATAATCGCGCATAGAGGGTAGAGGGCCACTTTTAGCGTAGGCATCTTCTTTAGCCGGGCCATACCAAGCTGCCACGGGCTCCTGAGAAGCATGATAAGTCCACGCTTCATCGAGATTGGACAGATCTAAATTGACAGGTGACGCACTACTACGAAAGTTATCCCTTTTGAATTGAGGCCAATCTTCAGGAGTAGCTGTTCTTTCTGTACATGACATTACTCCCGCAATTAGCAAGAATAAAAGGCTTCCGTTTAGTATCGTTTTGTACATCATTATAATATGATCTTTTGAGGTTTTAGATTCGTTATGTTAGTCGATAATATTTCCACTATCGACTTTAATATTTCTTGTAGCATATTTATCTGCATCAGAACCATGGGTTACCATCACGACGGTTCCACCATCCTTTCTGAATTCTTCTAAGTAACGTAAAACCTCTTCCGCATTTTCAGGATCCAAATTTCCCGTTGGTTCATCTGCCAAAATCAGCTTGGGTTTCAATGCCAATGCCCGAGCCAAACTAGCACGTTGTTTTTCTCCTACCGACATTTCCGATGGTTTATGATCCAATCTATGTTCCAGATGCAGACGCTTTGCGATCCTGCTCATATCATCCTTAGTAACCCTCGCTCCATTTACCTTATTCAAAAGCATGAAATTTTCCATGACATTTAAATAAGGCACCAGATAATATGACTGAAACACAAATCCGATTTCCTGAGAACGGAATTTCAACCTTTGATTTTCGGAAAGTGCATAGATATCTTTATTCAATATCCTGACTGCCCCACTGGTTGGTTTTAACAATCCTCCTAGCGAAAATAGCAAAGTGGATTTTCCACAACCACTTGGTCCTTTGATCAAAACAAATTCCCCCTGATCAATTCTCAAATCGATATTGTCCAGTGCTGTCACCTGACGGCCTCCAGATTTGAATATTTTTACTAAACCTTTTGCTTCTACTATCAAGGTTAATCTTCTTTTAGAATTTGTGCCGGCTGCTGGCCAATAGCGTGCATAATGGGAATAAATGCCGATAAAGCTGCAAATAGTGGTGCCGCAATCAATGCCCAATACAATAAGTTATAAATTGGTTTTATGGACTTTGCAGTTACCTTAATCACCTCAGATCCATACCCAAGAGAAATCCAAGTTCCCAAGGCAAAGCCCACTATGGCTCCAACTATCCCTGCTAAAATTACCCGTTGGAAAAAAAGCAATGATATCTTAGTCGTACTAAAACCAATCGAACGTAATAAGCCTATCTCATGCCGTCGTTGAGAGACATTGATCATGGCCATCCCTCCTATCCAAAAGGCACATATTGCCAAAACAATAGGAAGCACTATACTGAAATAATTATCCATCATTTTACGCTGGCGCTCGCGTGAAACAGCAATGGCCTTGTTCATGATCACTTTAGTATTGGGTAATATATTTTCTAAACTTTCGCGCAAAAGTCCCAATGGATCGTCACCTTCTGTTGAGCACATGCAGTTCAATGCCATAATTTCAGTAATACGCCCTTCCATCTTGAGAAGCGTTTGCAATGTTTTTAAGTCAAAATAAATGCGAATATCATCATCACTTCCTGTTTCGGACAGTGTTTTTTCAACTTCAAATTGCTGCCCCAGCACTTCAACCTGATCTCCTTGATGGATTTTCAATGCTTTTGCCAGCTCAAAACCCACGTATACCTTTGAGGGGGTTATGGCAAAAATCATTTTGGATTTATTCCCACCATCCGGCTCTAGTTCATCCGGAGAAATCCCTGTCAGGACAACCTCTTTATCTCGCCAGGTTATTTTTTTATGGAGTGTAGTAGTCAGATGCGCATAATAAATAGACTTTTCTTCCATCAAGCGATTGACATACGTTTCCGGCATGGTTATGTTGGAATATCCTGAAATCCAAAATGTATTCATATCAGTTTCCTTGGGAACGATGCGCAAGTTAAAGCCCATGTCCCTTGTCAGGCGACGCGTTTCATTTTGGGAAGCAGAAGTCAGTGTGTAAAACACTACCACTAGCATTACCGCAGTAATTACCCCAATAAGACCTAAAATGAAATTAAATTTCCTATAAAGGATTTCTTTCCAGAACATCAACAGATACTAATATATTTACTAATGTTCAAATTTTGTTCATATTACTCAACTATCCAACTATTTCGATTGAAATTTTTATCATCAAATAATTACGAAAATTTAAAATAACACAGCCAAAATAACAAAGAAAGCAACTAGCTTTATTGGCAAAACTATTTAACTCAAAACTATAACTTATTTCTGCGAAGCTAGAAATGCCACTACATCCCTGATTTCTCGGCGTGTTAGTATATATCCCATGTTTGGCATACTTGATGGAATATTCTCCCTTTTTGCAATCCGTTTCAAAGCAATCCTAAGAGGTTCGGCTTCAGAGGTTTTCAGAACCAGTTCAGATTCATTTTCCTCCATAAGAATACCTGAAGCTGTATTTCCGTCAGACAGGGTAAGGTTTACCGTTCCGTAGCCCGGTGCCAAACGAGCACTTGGATCAACAAGTGCCTGAAGGATTTGTTCTCGTGTCAACTTGTTAGCTATACCCTTCAATGAGGGGCCCACTTCCCCTGGTTTATCATCCATGGTATGGCATCTAACACATTGGGCGGTGGAGTTGGTGTAGAATATTTTTGCACCATTCCTCACATTTCCGCCATAGAGCACATCCGTATAATCCTCTAGAGACTTGCCAGTGGAACGATGAGGTTCTATCAATTTGATTAGTTGATCGGATTTTGTTGAGTCCACAGCCTCCACTAAATCAAGAGATATGCCAAGGTTTAACTTGCCTCCTACCCATTGATCAATCAGGCTTTTAAATACTCCATCTGTTTTTTCAATGGGTAAAGCACCCAATACATGTAGCAATTGCTGTTGCTCTCTAACAGACCCTTTTTTGAAAACCGGAGCTACAAGTTGTGGTAGGTTTTCCTTGGTTATTTCTAGTTCAGAGACCAACCCAAGCGCAGTAGTTCTCACGATTTCATCTTGATCATTTATACCATTTTTTACCACATCCACAATTTTTGGATATTTTAACTTGTACAGAGATGTAATCATGGCGGCACGCACTTCCGGATCGTTATGCTGTTGAGCAAGATTGCTCTGCAAATCCATGAAATCTTTGATTTTTAAATTTGAAATGGCATTGATGGAAGCAAGAACGATTGTATTTTCTTTTGATAATAATTTATTCTCTAGCGTTGGTTTTAATTTGGAAATGACATAAGCCGGATCTCTCGATATTTCACCCCTCAACCTGCCATCCACACGGTCCAAAACTGAGGGACTGGCCCAAATACCTAGTACTTCTAAAGCTTCTGAGTGCAATTTGGGAGCCACATCTTCTCTATTTGTAAAGTCCACCAACAAATCAATTTCACTATTTCCCCCTACACGTGAAGCCGCATTTATCGCCCTCCTCAGCAATGGTTCATTAACAAATTTGGTTTGCTGTAACATTTTGGCCAATTCAGGCAAGGCCGCTTCAATAGACCAATCGTCATTGATGGCACGTGCTGCATCAGTTACGTTATATTCGTCAGAATCATGGAGGAAAAGGGCAACATTTTCATTACCCATTCTTCTCAAAACCAAAACCGCTGACATCCTTAGTGATTTATCAGGGCTGTCTTTTAGCGCTACTATTGGTGCTACTTCCCCAATTCTGGAGAGAGCCAAAACTGCTGCATGCCGCAAATACACATCTTCATCTGCATTTTTTCTGATCATTTCGATAAGAGGCGCCACTGCAGGTTTGTATTCTATTCTTCCGATAGCCTGCGCAGCAAAAAACTTCACCCTGTCACTATTATTCTCAAGTAAAGGGATCAGTTTTTCCCCAGCTTGTGTATATCGAACTTCGCCAATAACTTTTGCAGCTTGTGCTACAATCTCAGGGTCGCCGTCGTGAAGCAATGTTACCAAGTTTTTCGCAGATTTTATACCCTTCCGTTCCAACTGACCGATGCCCCAAATCGCATGGACCCGCGCTAACTGATACTCTTTTTGTTCCACAGCTTTTGAAAACTGTTTTAAACCTTTGCTTCCACGATCAACTAATTCAAATTGTGCTTTCTTGCGAATGCGCATGTCCTCATAAAACAAAAGTTCATACAACTGATCGATGGATTGCTCTGTATAGTCTAACTGCATGAGTTCCTTCGTTTTTGCGCGCTCAGCGGCTAAATCATTTTGATCTTCTGTAACATCCAGTTTCCAGACTCGACCATAATTTTTGGTGCCCCAGCCATTGATCCAATCTGCAATGTATAATGCACCGTCTGGCCCAAAATGAATTCCTGTTGGGAGAATGCCACGAAATACCACCTCTTCCTGATCCAATTCAAAAGAGGCTCCTGAGGGCTTGAGGCTAAAAGACCAAATAGGTGAACTGGATGGCCTACCCACAAATTCCACCAAGAAAAACTTATCTTTCCATTTAGATCCAAGCGCAGTTCCTGGATTATATTCCATCCCTGCCGGTCCACTGTGATAATTAGTTATAGGAGGAATGATATATGCGGCTTGGCCTTCCCATCTGGGAACAAACAACTTTTCATCCATCCAAACCTTATAGCTGTTATTTTTTGGGTCCGTATATTTACCAAATTGCCAATTAGTTCTCCAGCCCGCATCTGAGCCCTCAACGATGTACATCAACCGTTCTTTTTCGCCAGGATGATCACCGTCATTGTCTGAGCCAATTATATTACCATATTTATCAAATTCAAATTCATGTGTGTTCCTAAGTCCTGCAGCAAAAACCTCAAAATCACTGCCGTCAGGATTGGATCTTACCAAGATGCCCTGATTTGGATACTTAAAATGTTTTCCGTCCTTGGATACAATATTTGCACCGATGTCGCCAATACCCCAATAAATCTTACCGTCAGGTCCCTCTATAGCACCCGACATATTATGACCCCCAAATCCAATATGCACCTGAAATCCATGGCTTATAGATACTTTTGTGTCAAATTTTCCATCATTATTGCTATCAGTTATTCGCCACATATCAGGGGCTACACCGACAAACATGTCATTTCGACGAACGAGCAACGCTCCTGCTACATCAGAAACCTCTTCATGAAAATCATCCAAAATCCGTGTGGAAATATCTGCAAGACCATCATCGTTCTGATCCTCTAATCTCCAAACTTCTTCATTTTCTACCGTGAGATCGTGCCAGTCATGGTTTCCATCGTTATTGAAATCTTCAAGCCATGAGTTTTCGTTGGATTTTTCCGGGGCAAAAGTTTCTCTAAGAAATGCTCTGCGATCTTCAACTGTTTGCAAGGAAATGGAGGCAGTCATCCAGTCACGGTGACCCCGAATATCCATTTCTGAGTGTTTTCGGCGGGTAGTTCTTGTCAGGTAAACCTTACCAAAATCATCAACATCTAATGCTATTGGATCAGGAGCCAAAGAATCGGAAGCCCATAAGGACACCTGAAGTCCATCCGTAAGCTCAATAGCTGTATTTTTCCTGATTTCCACCGCTCGTTTTTGTCCAGTGATGGAATCCTCCAATATTGTTTTTTCTGTGTAGTTATTTACCGGTGTGCTACAATTTTGCAACAAAATTGCAATACCAAAAAGCGAAACCAAGCTTAATTTATTCATAATTAAATTCTCCGAACGGAACCAAATCGCCCCTGACAGTCATTTTTATTTTTAGCAAATGTCAAAATTACTCATACATAAGGACTTTCCAAAAGGAACCAAATTATGATATAAAAAAGCAGAAGAAATCCATGGTTTCTATCAATTTGAACCCATCAATTATTGGCAACGGAAATTGAACAGGTCACTTGGTACTTAATCCAATAATCCTAAATTTGAATTTTGTATCACCCCAAATATTTTAATATTTTTAGGATTATCCACTAAAGGATTGACATATATTACAATGATTTTTAGAGTCTTTATTTTACTTTTTCTTGGGCTACTTCCAATTAGAAATACCTTTGGTCAGGTAATCCGCTATGACACGAAAATCAACATAGACGATAAAGACAGAAAATCAACAGAAAGGATATTTCTCATTCAGATAAACGATAAAAAGGGTAATTGGCTATCACATATAGAAATTTCCCACAACCCAAAACAGGAGTTTTCGCTCAACTATGCTAAGATTCTTGATTTACATGGCAACGAGCTCAGAAAACTGAAAAGGAAAGATGTGGACACCAAAAATGACTTGTCACATCAAGCATTCTATCAAGACGATCTATTGACTGAGTTTGACCTTTATTGGAACCAATACCCCTATCAGGTTGAATATTCATACACTATTGCAGAAGATGAGTTTCTGTACATAACGCACTGGACACCTGTAAATTACTCTGAAATCAGTACCGTTCAGGCCACATTGAGCATATCTACCCCTTCAGATTATGCCATTCACATAAATCAAACGGACAATCTTTCGTTTGAAGATACCGCCATCGAGGACAGGAAAGAATTGAAATGGTCTGCATCCATGATAGATCTGCCCGATAGAGAAATCTATGCACCTCCAATGAGCGAATTGTTGCCTGCAGTGTCGATAGTTCCTGCCAACATCAAATATGGGGTTGTGGGAAATTGTGACTCGTGGTCTTCCTTTGGCCTTTGGTTTGACCATCTGAATAGAGGCACCGATGAACTGCCCTTATCAGAGAAGACTTTGATTCACAAATTGTTAGAAAACGTCGCTGACAAGAAAGAAACTGTCAAGAAACTTTATCATTACCTTCAGGATCATACCCATTATATCAACGTGGCCATAGATGTTGGCGGTCTTAAAAGCTATCCTGCATCCTATGTTAGTCGAAAAAAATATGGCGACTGCAAGGCATTGACTACCTACATGAAGTCAATGCTCAAAAGTGTGGGCATCGAATCATATTATACAGTGATTCATGCAGGCACTAACAATACTAAGATCAATGAGCAGTTCCCAAGTCAGTAGTTCAACCATGTAATACTTGCCGTGCCTATGAAAAATGATACCATTTGGCTAGAAAACACATCCAATACACTGCCCTTTAATTACATGGGAACATTTACACAAAATCGATTGGCACTTGCTGTAGATGGGGACAAAAGCAAGTTAGTTAGTACGCCAAAACTACAGCTAGCTGATGTGCTACAACAGCGGACATATCATTTTTCATTGGATGACGGCAATTGGCAATGTGATGCTATGCTTGACCTTCGAGGCCAGGATTTTGAAAAGTTACAATATTATGTTGCAAATGGAAGTAAATCGGAGCAAGAGAAAGAAGTCATAAGTCAAGTGAAAGTTAATCAATTTCAATTAGATAATTGGAGGGTAGTGGACCCCAATAGGGACAGTACCAACATAAAAATTAATGCATCAGGAAAATGCCCAGCCCAAATCAGAGAAATTGGAAATATTCAAGTGATCAACCCGCTCAAGATTGCCATCGCTGATTTTGAAGCCCCCTCCCAAAGAAAGCTTGATGTTAGGTTCAGTTTTCCAATCAATGAAATGAATAAGTCTATTTATCAACTGGCAAGTCTGGAGGACAAAAAGGTGCAGCTTCCTGAAAACGTGGCATTAGACTCTAAATATGGAAGGTATACAGCCAGTTATGTTTTCAAAAACCATAAAATAGAAGTAAAAGAACACCTTGTAATAAACAGTGGTGACATTGTTCTAGATGAATATTCTAACTTTTATAACTTTATAAAATCAATTTTTGACCATAAAAAGAAATCAGCTATCATCATTAAATAAAAAATTAAAATAAGCTCATCTGTATGTTTGTCATGTTGGAAAATGATTAAAAATAGCTACCAATAAGTAGGCTATATTTTGTTCTATATCAAAAGTACATATCGGTTAATCACCAAGCGAGAATGTCCTTTTAACTGAGGGTTCTATCTAACAATTATTAAAATAAATACTCATGAAATTAATTTTTACCATGTTGGGACTTCTAGTCTTTTTAGCTGCCCAATCCCAAAAAGTTGAGAAAACATTTGGTCAGCTTTCCCATGATGAAATCAAAATGAGTAGTTCTGTCATTGACCCTGAGGCAAAGGCCGTGGTATTGTTCGACAAAGGTAAATCCTTGTTCTTTGAAACAGACAATGGATTTAACATACAATTTACCAAACACAAAAGGATCAAGATTTTTGACAAGTCAGCAACAGAATATGCTGAAATATCTATACCATATTATAAAGATGGATATAATAAAACAGAAGTTGTTGAATCCATTGAAGCCACTACCTACAATTTTTTAAATGGAAAATTGATTAGAAAAAAATTAGAGCCTTCCTCCATTTATGAAGAGCAGGTATCTGAACGGTGGTTCAATAAAAAGTTTATATTCCCTGATGTCCAGGATGGTTCAATCCTCGAATATCGTTATGTATTGGAAAGCCCATTTCACTTCAACTTGCCTGATTGGACATTTCAGAGTAAGATACCAACCATATACAGCGAATACGAAGTGAGGATGATCCCATTCTATGAATATGTATACCTAGTTCAAGGGATATCCAAATTTGACCTTCAAGAATCTGTTGCCGATAACAATAAAAAAATCTTTAGTAGAATTGAATACCAAGACTATATCCATAGATACGCACTGAAGAACATTCCCAGCTTTAAGGATGAGTCATATATAACATCCATCAATGACTATATAACCAAAATCGACTTTCAATTGTCCAAAATTAATTATCCCTCTGGAGGATCCTCGGACATAATTTCCTCATGGCCTGAATTGAACAAGGCATTGCTCAAACATGAAAAATTTGGAAAATACTTAAAAAATTGCACCGGTCGGGCCAAGAAAATATTGGAAGAATTGGACTTAACCAACCTCTCTAAAGAAGAGCAGGGTAAAAAAATTATCGAGTATATCAAAAACCACTTTGAGTGGAATGGATATTATGGAAAGTATACCTCGCAATCAGCTAAAGACTTTATTACCAATAAAAAAGGCAATGTTGCCGATATCAACTTATTTTTAATTTCCATGCTCAATGCTGCAGGAATTGAAGCTACACCGCTTATTCTAAGCACACGAGACCATGGCAAAATTCATGTCAAATATCCATTTGATAAGTTTACAAATTATGTTGTGGTTTTGGTGGAGACGGGTACTCCCTATTTAGCCGATGCAACAGAAAACCAATTGTCATACAATCGGCTTCCGGTTAGATGCTTCAACGATCAGGGGCTGATAGTTGATAAGGAGGATCAATCTAGATGGGTTCAATTGAACAATAACACCCCTTCATTTGAAAAAAGCCTTATCACCATGCGCATAGATAGTTTGACATTTGATGCCAATGTAAATGTCTCAATCCAAAGCACGGGGTATGAGTCTTATCAGCAACGGAAGAAGTTCAATGACGACACACTAAAGATTAAAGATTTTTATAAAGACAAAATTGGCAATATCGAGAAAGTAAAAACAATAGGATATGAGCAAATCTCCCGTCCATACGCCATCAGTGTAGCCGGAAAATATGAAACGGAAAAACTGGAAAACAACATTATATTGAAGCCACTGTTGAACTTGCCCTACTCCAAAAACCATCTTACTCAAAAGTCCCGATCCTACCCGGTAGATTTTGTAAATCCCAAGAGCTATATGTTTGAATGTATTCTGGACATCTCTAATGGGTTTTCCATAGCAGATTTACCCGATCCTTTTAATATGGACAATGAACTGGCGGAGATTCACATTGAATATTTGCGCATAGAAAACATATTAAAAATCAATGGGTTGTACAAATTCAAGAAAGCCGTGTATGTGGCCAATGAATATGCTAGAATTAAGTACTATCTTGATCAGATTGTCAAAAGATTCAATGAACCAATCGTATTGGAAAAGACGAATTGAACAGCAATGCCGTATTGGTAGTACTGCACATGCTACAAGGAAATAAAAGCCTCTAAACTCCATGAATTTAAAATCAGTTAACAAATAAAATCTGCCTGAGCTATTTTTTGCATTCATCATTTCTGATATTTGGATTCATGCGGTATCGATCACCTTTTCATTCTATATTTAGAATATCCATTTTAGCCTTGATGGTGCTGTTCACTTCCTGCGTTTCAACAAAATTTCGTGTAGAAAAAACCCCGCTGGATAAGTATTTTGAAACCAATACGGTTTTTCGTGAAAGTCACTCAGGTTTGATGGTTTATGATGTGAAAGAAAAAACCATTTTGTTTGATTATAATGCATACAAGCACTTTATTCCTGCTTCCAACACGAAACTGCTCACTTACTTTGCAACGGTACAAATGGCCGAGGACAGTATTCCTGCCATAGAATATTGCATCGCCAATGATACGCTGTACTTTACCGGGACGGGTGATCCGACATTGCTATGTTCTGAGTTTGGTCATGGAAAAACAATGTATTTTCTATCCGAAAATGAGCTCCCCATGGTACATATACCCAAGGTGATGGACGGGTCACGGTTTGGTTCGGGTTGGGCCTGGGATGATTATCCATATTACTTTTCCCCTGAAAAATCCTCCTTTCCCATCTATGGAAATATGGTGGATTTCCAAAAAGAAATCGACGAAGATCGTGTTGAGGTCGCACCAGATTATTTTGAAAATAACCTGATTGTTCAACAGGATAGCGCCATAGAAAAATATCGCCTCGAAAGATCAGAAATCTCCAATGAGTTTAATCTTAGATTCCATGAAACACCGCTGGAAATAGATAGCCAGGTTCCGTTTGTATATTCCGAAGGCTTGTTTGAGGATCTACTTTCAGACACGCTAAAAGCATCAATTTTCCATGAAGATTCCTTTCCGGATTGCAACAAAAAAATCCTCTATTCCGTACCGACTGATTCTGTGTCGAAATATATTTTGATGGATTCTGATAACTTTTTGGCTGAGCAAATGCTCCTTTTGCTTAGCAATCAATTAGGAGATACGCTAAGTGGTCAAAAAACCATGGAGTTTATATTGGAAAACCATCTTCAAGAATTCAAAGATCAGATCAAGTGGGTGGATGGATCAGGATTGTCGAGATACAATCAGATCACGCCAACGGCTCTAGCTGCTGTTTTGGAAAAATTATATGCGCAAGTCCCAAAAGAAAAACTGTATCAGTTGCTCCCTGAATCGGGAACGAGCGGTTCGCTTAAAAGCTCATTCCAAAACTTAGAAGGAAGCATCCATGCCAAAACCGGCTCGATGCGGTATGTGTACAACTTGTCGGGCTATCTCGAAACAAAATCGGGCAAAACACTGATTTTTAGTTTTATGAATAATAATTTTAATGTTTCGTTTAGTGAACTGAGATTTGAGATGGAAAAAGTGCTTGCTGTATTTGTGAATGATAATTGAAAATGAGACATCTGACCATCATATTGATAATATCTATTTTTAACCTTGGCCAGGCTTGGGCTCAATCAAGCATTAAAATAGCTAAGCTCAAATACAGTGGCGGTGGCGATTGGTATGCAAATAAAACTGCATTACCCAACTTGATCCAATTTTGTAATCAAAACATGCAAACCGACTTGGTGGAAAATGAAGATGTTGTGGAAGTTGGCAGTCCGGAAATTTATCTGTATCCATATATCTACATGACCGGCCATGGCAATGTGGTCTTTTCCAATCAGGAGGCTGAAAATCTTAGAAACTATCTGATGGGTGGTGGTTTTTTGCACATCGACGACAACTATGGCCTAGATCAGTTCGTACGATTAGAAATGAAAAAAGTATTTCCTAATCTGGATTTTGTGGAACTCCCCTTTGATCATCCTATCTATCATCAGAAGTTTCAGTTTGACCACGGCTTGCCAAAAGTACATGAACATGACGGCAAGCCTTCTCAGGGATTTGGTTTGATCTATCAAGGACGGTTGGTATGCTTCTACTCCTACGAGTGCGACCTTGGCAATGGATGGGAAGATCAAAGCACTTACAACGATCCGGAAGCCATCCGGCAAGAAGCCCTCAAAGCCGGAGCTAATATCATTTCGTTTGCCTTTACACAGGATTAACTCTCCACTCCGTCATTCCCACGAAAGTGGGAATTTCCTTCATATGCAAAGAAACTAAAATTCCATCCCTAATAGTAGGAGATTCCTGATATCCCGAAAAGCGGGATTCAGGAATGACGGTTTAATAGCTATTATTCAAAAAACTAACAACTTAGTTTGTAAACTAAATGATTAGTTATATATTTGGTATGTAAATTCAAAGCCATGGAAATATTAGCCTTTTATTTATTGAAAATTATCGGGTTGCAGGCGCTACTTTTTGGATTGTATTGGTTGATCTGCCGCAATTGCAATAGGTTCCATTTTAACCGCTACTTCCTACTCTCTACCCTATTGCTCCCATTCATCATTCCTCTTTTCAAAATCCGCGTCCCAATATTTCCCGAACAAATATCTACCCTGCCGGCATTGCCAGCTTTTGACGCATGGAGTAAAGCGGGCAATAGCGCATTGTCCAATATAGTTATTGAACAAGGTCAGGTGGCAGCTTCGGGAATTGCATGGTGGATTTATTGTTTAGTAGGAATTTATTTGATCGTGGCGGTCCCTTTTGCATTTCGGCTCATTAAAAACTATATAAAAATCCATGGAACCATTCGGCAAAGTACCAGAAATGAAATTACCCCAGGAGGCTTTAAATTGTTCTACATTCCATCCAAAATCGTGTCTTTCTCTTTTCTCAATTGGATTTTCCTTTCCGATCTTTTTACGCTCAAAACTGAAGAAAAAAATATCATCGTGGCCCATGAGGAATACCACCTCAAACAAAGACACAGCCTGGATATTATCTTGGCAGAGTGCATCAGGATATTGTGCTGGTTCAATCCAATCATTTTGCTCATCCAAAAAAACCTCAAAGACACACACGAATTTCTAACAGATCGCTATACTGTAAATCAATTTGGCAAAAATGAATATGGCAACCTGCTGAGATCCTACCAATACCAAGAAATAAATATGATGTTGGGCCATGCTTATTCCAGTTCCAGTATTCAAAACCGTATCAAAATGATGGAAACCAAAAAATCCCCCGCTTACAAAATTGTGCTGCTTTGCGCTGTCACGATCCTCACTTCATTCCTATTTGCCTGTGAAACATCCCTGAATACCGAGGATAATAAGCAACAAATTGCCTCTGAGAAAATAAGTGATGAAAAAATGCAGTTGGAAATAAATCAAACACTAGAAAGGATCAAAGATGCCCCGGAAGATTTCAAAGCATATTATAAAAAAATGCAGTTGGAAAATCCAGATATATATTACAAACCTACCATTCAACCAGCAAAATCTCCACCAGATTTTAAAATCGTTCGAACACTTAAAAATGCTCCAGAAATTGAAGGGATTTTTGCACAATTCAGAATACTTACCAAAGAAGAGTCAGCAAAGTATTTCGAAGGAATACAAGTCACAAACCCAGAAAATCTGGAAGTGGCAGCTATGATAATGAGTACCAACCGAGCTGCATATTTTAGATATAGGGAAAAAAAACAAAAATGATGATTGTATCTAAAGGAAAATTGATGGTTAACCCAATAGTTAAATACGGCAAATATATTTTTGTACTAAATATTATTGCCCCTAAAATTTGAACTAAAAAAATAAACTATATAATGAAACAACTTACGAAAGCAGAAGAACAGGTAATGCAAATCCTGTGGGACATCAAGAAGGGATTTGTGAAGGATATATTGGATAAAATGGACATGCCCAAACCTGCTTACAATACTGTCTCCACGATCATTAGGATTCTAGAGAAAAAAGGCTTTGTCAGCTACACAGCTTATGGAAAAACCCATGAATATTATCCCCTGATAGAAAAAAACCACTATCGTAGTTTCTATCTTAAGTCCATGATGAGCAGCTACTTTGGCGGCTCCTTTGAGCGGCTCGTCTCCTTTTTTGCCAAGGATAATGATATGGATATCCATGAAATGGAAGAGTTGCTGAAGAACGTGCAGAATGATATTAAAGAGCTAGACACAAAAAACAAAACAAATGAATAGCCTCCTGAATTATTTCATTGAAGCCAATCTGTATCTCGTCTGCTTCTACTTGCTGTACCAGATCCTGTTGGCGCGCGACAAGCATTTCCGATTTAACAGGATATTCCTGATCGGTGGTATTTTATTGTCGATACTTTTGCCCATGATGTCGTTCTCACTAAACGGCTCCACTCCTACCGCCGGAACCATCGAAGGCTATATCCTCTTGCCTGCCGTCACAGTGACCAGCGCCCAAACGGAAAGTGTCAATTTCATCATCGAATGGTGGCATATCATCGGCATCATCTACTCCATCGGGGTGCTATTCTTTTTCACCCGGCTGATCTGGCAAATGTTTCACATCATGAAAAACCTTCCATTGCTCAATTCGTCACGAGAAAGGAAAGACGGCTACACGCTCGTGACTACCAATGGAGAAATCCCGACTTGTTCTTTCTTTAAGTATTTATTTTGGGATAAAAGCATTGATTTAAACGACGAAGAGAAGCAGCAAATCCTCACGCACGAACTGGCACATATTCGTCAGTGGCACAGCCTCGATGTGCTGTTGGTGGAATTATTGCGCACAGTATTTTGGTTCAATCCTGTAGTACATTTGATTAAATCCAGAATCACGGAAGTCCATGAATATCTGGCAGATTTCCATGCCACAAAACAAATTGGCGTGGAGCAATACAGCAAGTTGCTGACACTGCAAATTTTCAAAAGCTTTGATTTTGCACTGAGCAATAACTTTCATAAGTCACAGGTATTGAAACGCATCAGGATGCTCAAAGCAAGCAACACCAAGTCGTTGTGGGTCAATGTTGGTTTACTCCTGCCGACCTTGGCTTTGCTGATCACCGTACTATCTTGCGATGTGACAGACGATATAATGCCTCAAAAATCCATGAACAGCAAATTGCCAGTGTTACCTGATGGTTTGAGTTATGTGGATAAAAGTGAAATACCTACAAATATTATCAACGGATATAGAAGTTACATAGCTGACAAGCCCAATGATGAAATTTTAATAGTAAGGTGTGATAAACCAGAATCAGCCATACCCTCGGTCTTGACATTGGTATTCAGCGAATCAGACTGGAATACAGTTAAGTACTTTCGCTCCGGTACAGACCTTCATTTCTTAATTTCTAAAAGAGATGAAAAGCAAGTAATTGAAGAAATTACATTCCCTGAAGAAAATACATCAAATAAAGAAGTTTTCACCATAGTAGAAGAACAGCCAGAGCCGATTGGTGGCATGGCAGAATTTTATAAATACATTGGAGACAACCTGACATACCCCACCAAGGCCAAAAGTCTTGGAATAGAAGGTAAAGTCTTTGTACAGTTTGTGGTAGATGAAAATGGAAAATTGACTGATGTACAGGCTGTGAAAGGAATCGGTGGCGGCTGCGATCAGGAAGCTGTGCGTGTGGTGAAGGAAAGTGCTGTCTGGAAAGCAGGCTTGCAAAGAGGAGAGAAAGTTCCTGTCAGGATGATCTTGCCGATTACCTTCAAAATGGGGTAAAAATCCATGCCGGCCACGTGCCGGTTTTTAAACGATTTAATGAACTAAATATTTAGTTCTATTATTAATAAGTTGGTTAAACAATTAAATACTTAAAAGATGAAAAGAATCAAGATGAACCAGGTATCAATAGCCGTCATACCAATCGTGGCTAGTGGATTATTTATGTTTTCCTGTCAGCAAGATGAGGAAATGACAAAACTCGAAAATAAAATTGCTGAGTATGAGGAGGTAATTATAGAAGAAGTAAAATACTTATCCGATATCCACGATGTATTCACAGTCGTGGAAGAGCAGCCTATACCTGAAGGAGGTATGGGAAAATATTATGAGTATATCGCTAGCAATCTTCAATATCCCGTATCAGCCAAGGCACAAGGAATAGAAGGAAGGGTATTTGTGCAATTTATCGTTGATGAAAATGGGGAATTGACGGATGTACAAGCCGTGAAAGGGATCGGTGCCGGATGTGATCAGGAAGCCGTCCGTGTAGTAAAAGAAAGCAAAGCATGGATTGCGGGAAGACAAAAGGGAGTTGATGTAAAAGTCAGAATGATCTTGCCAATCAGTTTCAAACTAAATCCAAAGCCCGAATCTTCAGCATTGCTAATAGAATAAGTGGCATTGGAGTAACTGCAAAAAAGATTAAGAGTTAAGATTCGTTTAAAGTGATAAGGCCCCGGAGTAATCCGGGGTTTTGTTTTTTAGGGTATCGCTTAATCGCCCATTCCCGTATTTATTGCGGGACCTCTATCGGTTTGCAATGATTTCGCAGACCATAGACAGACCCCAGAACAGGCCCGGGGATTATTCCAGCAATTGTGGGTTCTACTTGTTAATTTTCTATTATAAACTTGGTAACATTCTATTTATAACTGTTTTTACAGTTAACTAACTGTTTTTATAGTTGTATAACTGAAATAATCGTTGTACATTTATTTCACAATTAAAAAAGCATCAAAAATCCATGAATAAGCTAACAAGAAAAGAAGAAGAATTGATGAAGATCCTTTGGGAGATGAAGGAGGCTTTTGTAAAGGACATGGTAGAATTCTATCCTGATCCAAAACCACACTACAATACCATTTCGTCCTTGGTTCGGTTATTGGAGGAAAAGGGCTTTGTCGGGCACAAAGCCTATGGAAATACACATCAATATTTTCCGATTGTAGATATGAAGGAATACCGCAAGTCATTTATTAAAAATGTGGTTAAGGATTATTTCGACAATTCCTACAAGCAGACGGTTTCGCTGTTTATCGAGGAGCAAAACCTAAGCAAAGAGGATCTCGACGAATTGATGGAATTGATACAATCCAAAAAAGAAAACCTGTAAAAACCCATGAAAGACCTCGTCATCTATCAACTCGAAGTAGCAAGCTGTTTGGCAGTTTTCTATTTATTTTATCAGCTGCTGCTAAAGAAAGAAACGCATTTTACCATGCGAAGATATTATTTCCTATCCGCTGGAATTCTGGCATTTATCATCCCTGCGATGCATTTTTCTATTGATCTAGCCCCGGATGACACCTCCCTCCCATCCGACTATTTGCAGTATTTACCACAGCAATTCATGGAATTTACCCCCATTTACAGTCCGGTTCAAAGCAGTTTAGACGTGTGGTCTATCGTAGGGTATATTTGGATATTTGGTTTTGTATTGATGTGTATCAGGATTGTGGTCAGCCTGGCGCGGGTGCAACTCATTTTAAACAAATCAGTAAAGGACAACGTTTCCGATTCATTTAAAATTTCCACGTCCAAGTCACAATCCTTTACCTTTTTCAAAACCATTGTGCTATCTCAAAATCACTATAAATCCCATGCTTTTGCTTACATCTTGGCGCATGAGCAAGCGCATTCGGATCAATACCATTCCGTGGATGTGTTGTTTATTGAAATGATCAAGGCGCTGCAATGGTTTAATCCTTTTGTATGGATGTATTCCAAAGAAGCGCTGCAGAACCTTGAATATCTGGCCGACCAATCGGTCATCAAAAAGCAATATAATTCCATGGAATATCAGAAAGCCATCGTGCAATTCGCCCTTCCTTCCAATATCAATAACCTAAGATCAGAATTTTCTAAATCAAACCTTAAAAACAGAATCACGATGATGTATCAACCCAAAATTCGCAAAAGTAGCAAAGCGAAAATATTGCTACTAGTTATTATGATGCTGCCCTTCATTGCGGCAATGCTGATGTCTTTTTCTATAAAAGTGACCAACAATGGGAATCAATCCTATCGATCCGAAACCGAAATAACCACAAGTTCCAGAACCATCAATGGGACGGTGATCAAGCAAGAAAATGGCGAGGCTATATCTGGTGCCATCATCACTATTGTAGGGTCGGCCAATAAAGGTTCGGTTACAGATCAGGAAGGCAACTTTACCATCTCGGTAGAATATGGTAAAAATGAACTTTTAGTTTCCTTCGTAAATATGGCATCACAGGTTGTTGACATCAGAAATAAGGATGAGGTAGTTGTGAAATTAACAAGTGCAGATGCAGAAAGTGTTACCAAAGTTGAGGATGTGGTATCATTTTCCTATAAATACTTGGAATCAGAAGGCGAAAAAGAACCTCTAATTGTCGTAGACGGAATAGAAAAAGAATCCAAAGAAAAGCTAGAAATAGATCCTAGTTCTATTGAAACCATAAGTGTAATAAAGGATATGGCAGCAGTAAAAATTTATGGAGAAAAGGCAAAACATGGTGTGATCATCATAAAAACAAAATGATGCACTTTACCGGACGTTACATTAAAAAAACAAAAGTTAAGATTCGTTTACAGTGATAAATCCCCGGAGCAATCCGGGGTTTTGTTTTTTTGGGTTGAACCCAAGGCCCACAGATAACCGTCATCCCGGACTTGATCCGGGATCTGCAGGCTGTCTGAAATGATCTTACAGATAGCAACAGATTGCTTCTTCCTCCTATCGTAGTTATCGCAATGACGAGGAAGGACAGATTGGTTCACTTCGCGAAAAACTCAGAGTGACGGATAATTATTGGTTTGGTTTAATTATAGCCTTATATTGTTTTCTGTTGTATTCTTACATAAACCCAACATTGAAAACATGAATAAGTTACTAATCGGTATCATCATTTTAATAGTAATAAATGCCCCAAAAATCCATGCTCAGGAATCAAATCTACGTCAAGGCGCATACTTTGAAGAACAAGAAGCCGCTGATATTTTAAAGCAAACACAGCAGAGCTTGACGACAAAACAGGAATGGGAAGCCCGTGCGGAGATAATCCGTCAAGGAATACTAACCGGTGCAGAATTAGATCCAATGCCTGAGCGCACTCCGCTCAACGTTATTAGAAAAGATAAACGGAGATATGGAGATTATACAGTTGAAAATATTGCTTTTGAGAGCCGTCCTGGAGTATTGGTGACCGGATCGCTATATGCTCCTGCCAATCCTAAGGGAAAAATAGCCGGTATTCTAACGCCTCATGGACATTGGTCAAAACCGGATGATTATGGTAGATACCGCTCTGATGTCCAAAAAAGAGCGGCATCGCTGGCCATGATGGGAGCCTATGTTTTCGCCTACGACATGGTCGGCTATGGAGAAATGAGAGATCATGGCTGGGAACACCGACATCCCCTTACCCTCAAACTACAACTTTGGAATAGCATTCGCGCATTGGATTTTTTATTGACTTTGGATAAGATTGACAAAAAACGCATCGGTGTTACCGGTGCCTCTGGAGGCGGAACTCAGGCTTTTCTTCTGACAGCTGTTGATCCTCGGATAGCTGTATCGGTACCGACGGTCATGGTTTCTGCACACTTTTTTGGTGGTTGTGTTGGTGAAAGTGGCATGCCTATCCATAAAAGTGACCATCACCAAACAAATAATGTAGAAATCGCTTCATGCTTTGCCCCCAAGCCACAATTGATCATTTCTGATGGAGGCGACTGGACGAAAAACAATCCTAAAGTGGAATACCCATTTATGCAACATATTTATGGACTGTACGGAAAAAAGGAGAATATTCAGAACGTACACTTGCCAAATGAAGTACATGATTATGGTATCAACAAGCGGTTGGCGATGTACCCGTTTATGGCAACTCATTTAAAGCTTAAGCTTAAAAATATTCAAGATGATCAGGGTGAAATTTCTGAATCAAGGGTGGTGATCGAAGATTATGCAAAATTTCGCATGTTTGATGATTACCCCCTACCCGACAATTTTGTAGATTCCAATGACAATGTGGTTTGGTAATAACAAAAAGTACAAATGGCGTAATCTTTAGATTACGCCATTTGTACTACTTTCTATTTTAAAAGAAATTCAATCGGAAGTACCATAACTGAACCTACAGGTTTACTATTCTTTTGGGCAGGAACAAATTTCCCTAAGCCCTTAACAACCCTGATTGATTCAGATTTGACTGCATCATTTATATCTTTTTTTTCCTCCGTAGATTTATAATATCCTACAACAACCATTTTTTCCAAAAGATTTCCTTTTTTTCTTTTAGCAATTACGTTTTCTATATCTCCATTTTTGTTGACATCAAAAGACACGTAAGCCGTACCAGAACGATTCTCCTTTCTGGCGCTCAGCGGATACTTTATATTATCACCAATGGTTTTATACATAGCTGCAACTCCCTCATTATACACAGCAGGTGTGTCTGGCTCTATTATATAGCCTTCTGAAAAAGAACTTAAGATCATTACCATGGCCATAATTGGCAAAAGTAAGAATGCCCTGAAATAACTTGTTTTCGTGTTATTATTTTGTTTTGTCATCATATTAAATCTTTTTTTTAAACTAGTTTTACTACTTAAATAATTAACTAATTGTGCTGTGGTACCAGTTCTCATCTGAAACAGGAGCTGCTGATAGCCCAACATGTTGAAACCTTTTTTCAAGATCTGCTCATCTGCCAAATATTCATGCCCGGCACGGATATCACGCTGAAAAAGCCAAATGGCAGGATTGAACCAAAACATGATTGTGAGCATTTCCAAAATCAGCGCATCAACAGAATGAAATTGGTCGCGATGAACTTGTTCATGCTCAATCATAACCTGAACATCGTCACATTCAAGGCCTTGGTTTCCAATGAACAAAATATTGAAAAAAGTAAACGGGGAAGTATTTCTATCCAAAGCAACCACCTTAAATCCCCATCGGCAGTACTTTTCTGACTTAAAGAAAAAATTTGACAGGGTAGCTAATCCTATCAGGGAACGAATCGAAAACACGCCGATCCCTATTAAATAAATCATGAAAAATATACTGATTGAATTGTCTGCTTTTATGGCAGAAAAATTATTATTCAACTCTAACGCCCCACTTAGCACCGTGTAAATTCTTGTGGTTTCTAATGGAGATCCAAAGAAGTTGCCAAGTGGAATAAATATGATCCCTGTTGAAAAAATGATACAAGCCCAACCGATAAATCTATTCAGCTGATGATTTAATTCATGCTTGCGCAAAGCATAAAATAGTGCATAGAAAACAACAAGCAAAATATTTGATTTCAATAAATAATCTTCCATGATTATTGGTTTTTAGCTTCGATTTGACTCTTAAAGTGCTCTACCAACTCTTCCATTTCCTCTGTTGAAAAATCTTCATTACTACTAAATTCAGATACCATTCTTTTAAAAGAATTGGAAAAATAGCTTTTCACAAATGACTTCATATAATCACTGGTGTATGCGCTTTTTTCTATCAATGGATAATATTCATGCGTATTGGCGATAGCCGTTCTTCCGACAAATCCTTTCTTTTCGAGGATTTTAAATATTGTAGCAACAGTTGTGTAGGCGGGTTTGGGTTCATCATATTCATTGACCACATCTCTAATTAATCCCCTCTTGATTCTCCAAAGGATTTTCATTGCTTTTTCTTCTGCTTTTGTCAGGTTCAATTCCATGCTATATAAATTTCACGAAGCAATTCTACTAAATAAATAGTAGAACTACTAATATATTAGTAGTTATTTAAAATGTTGATCCTGATTTTTAGGAGAATAATATTACTTAATAAGATCTGATATCATTTTTCAGCCTTAGAATAGAGCATGCTTCTACTTATTTGCTTTAGAGACGGAGATCAGATATTTTTAGAACGTCAAATATCATAGTGCGCAAAAAAAGTCAGTAGTACACTTAAATCATCAATTATGCATTTCGTGTTTAGATTGTTTATAATCATAGCTTTATCCATGATTTCTGTAGATATTTTTGGACAAGAATGGAAAGGTCCACAACCCGAAATTCCAAATAACCTAAAAAACATTTCAATTAAATTTGACAACTATACAACGGTACTAAAACCAGATAAAGATGCTGCCGAGTATTGGGCAGGTGCTCCTTCTGTAGTTCAGGATAAAGATGGAATTTTTTGGATGGCAGCTCGTATGCGAAGCCCTGAACATCCAAGAGGATTACGCGGATATGAAATCAGAATCTTAAAAAGCAGCGATGGCGTCCACTTTAAAAAAGTGCATTCTATTGGTCGGGAGCAAGTGCCAATTCCCGGATTTGAACGCCCTGCCCTGCTGATCGATCCCATCACCAATAAATTCAAATTATATGCTTGCGGCCCATGGAAAAGTGGCCCTTGGTCCATCATAAAGTTTGATGATGCAGATGACCCAACTCAGTTCAAAGCAAATACCGCCAAACCAGTAATCCAAGCTCCAACCAAGCAGTTTGAAAGAGATGTTTCCGTAACCGAGTATAAAGATCCTGTAATCGTGTATGCAAACGGAAACTTCCATTGCTATGTCATTGGATATGTCCGAAAGAATGAACGAATTTTTCACTACAATAGTAAAGATGGAGAATATTGGGAGCCCGTTGGAGACATCAATGAACCCATCATGGATTTATCGGGATGGCATAATTTTTTCATTCGCCCAGCGGCGGTCTTGCCCATGGGAATTGGATACCTTTTTGTCTATGAAGGATCTAGCACGACTTGGTATGACCCCGTTTACAATGTGGTTACTGGCCTTGGTTTTACATTTGATTTGCACAATATCATTGATTTAACACCAGAAGGGCCACTGGCACGCAGCACTACACCCAGCTTGTTTTATACATGGCGCTATTCTCACTGGATCATTGTTGATGATGAAATATTTGTATACGCCGAAGTAGCTACGCCAATCCAATCCCACGAAATACGGTTATTTCGATTGCCACTTTTAGATTAAGCTATCAGGATTCCATGGAATTATTCCTGAAGGATACTTTTTTTCTTTACTTACCCTGCTACTTTTGTTATTTCTAATTGTATTCGCAAATTATTTCCATGGAAAAATGATGGTTTTTACTTATTCAAAAGCATGAAAGCGGCTCGCTATTTGGGCAAGTGGATACTGATACTCATTCCTCTATCTGCTTTTGTGGGGGCTGCTGTTGCATTTTTCATTTGGAGTCTGAAACTAGCCACTGCTTACCGGATTGATCACCCATGGATGTTGTTCCTGTTGCCTATAATCGGAGTGGCTATCGCATGGAGTTATCGGGCATTTAGCAAAGATGCCGAAAAGGGCAACAACCTGATCATGGACGAAATCCATCATCCCGGAGGTGGAGTACCCGGAAAAATGGCACCACTGGTATATGCAGGAACTATTCTGACGCATTTGTTTGGCGGATCGGCAGGTAGAGAGGGAACAGCCGTTCAAATTGGCGGGAGCATATCTGCCCTTTGGGGAAAGCTGCTCAAACTCAACGACCGGGAAATGCGCATTTTACTCATCTCCGGAGTCGCGGCAGGATTTGGGGCCGTATTTGGCACACCATTGGCCGGTGCAATTTTTGCGTTGGAAGTACTCGTTATTGGCAGAATTCAATATGATGCTATCGTTCCAGCATTGCTGGCAAGCATTTTGGCGGATGTGACGGCAACGGCTTTGGGGTCTGGTCATGCTGCTTATTCTATTTTATTTCAAGAACAAACAACTATTTTCGATTCTCACATACGAATTGATTTGTTCCTGATGGCAAAGATTATCATTGCCTGTGCAGGGTTTGGATTAGCTGCTTATTTGTTTGGGGAAATGACGCACCGCATCAAAGACCTTTCCAACAAATACATCAAAAATCCATACCTGATTCCAATTGTTGGAGGCATACTAGTGATTGGCATTTCATTTCTTTATGGCAATTACGACTATAATGGCTTGGGAGTATATTCCTATCGGGATGGTGGAGTTTCTATTCTTTCTTCTTTCGAGGAAGGTGGTGCCAATGCCTTCAGTTGGCTCCAAAAGTTAGGGCTGACAGCGGTAACGCTTGGCACAGGTTTTAAAGGTGGTGAAGTAACTCCCCTGTTTTTTGTAGGTTCCACTTTGGGAAATGCATTAGGGGAATTGATGAATGCACCAATTGATCTCTTTGCGGGATTGGGCTTTATAGCAGTTTTTGCGGCAGCTACGAATACTCCACTCGCTTGTACGATCATGGGGGTTGAGCTCTTTGGGTCTGACAATATTTTGTACTATGCAATTGCCTGCTTTGTGGCCTACTATTTTAGTGGTCACAATGGTATTTACAGTTCGCAAAAAGTAGGCACTCCAAAGTTGTTTGATTATTCGCATGATATTGAGAAAAAATTAGGAGACATCCGAAAAAAGGAAATGCTCAAACGCAAAAAGAAAAAAGGAGGAAATGGGATTTAGGCCAGTTTAATTACCTTTGAGATTTAAAAGCTAATCTGCAATTTTATCATTCCACAAAGCCTTGAAATTCAATCCATTTGAAATTGATCTTCCGATTACAGAAATTATCACTGACGTACAGGAAAACCTGAGCCGTGATAATACCCTTATTGTCCATGCGCCCGCTGGGGCAGGAAAAAGCACCATTTTACCATTGGCTTTGTTGGATCATCCTGCATTTGAAGGCAAGAAAATATTGATGCTCGAACCCCGAAGATTAGCTGCTCGAACTATCGCCACCCGGATGGCAGATTTATTGGGGGAACGTGTAGGTGAAACCGTGGGCTATCGCATTCGATTTGAAAATAAAATAAGCAAAAACACGAAGATTGAGGTACTCACAGAAGGCATCCTCACCAAAATGATCCATAGCGACAATACGCTCGAAGGAGTTGGTCTGGTGATATTCGATGAATTTCACGAACGTAGCATTCACGCAGATGTGGCACTGGCTCTGTGCAGGGAAGCCCAGCAAATCCTTCGCACAGACTTACGAATTATGATCATGTCGGCGACATTGGACATGTCCTCTCTCACGACCTTGTTAAATGCCCCAACTGCCTCTTGCGAGGGAAGACAATACCCTGTAAAGATTCACTATACAGGGCAGCAGGATGAATGGATGATTCCAGAGTTAGCTGCACAAACGGTAAAAAAAGCTATCAAAATCCATGAAAGTGGTGATGTTTTGGTTTTTCTTCCGGGTCAGGGTGAGATTCGAAAATGCGAAGAAATATTAAGAAAAGAATTGCCCGGCTTTGCGATTCATCCACTTTATGGCCAGCTACCGCAACACAAACAACTTTCTGCCATATTCCCAAATAAACATGGTAAACGCAAAATTGTTTTAGCAACTTCTATTGCAGAAACCAGCCTAACCATCGAGGGGGTTAAAGTCGTTGTGGACAGTGGGTTTGGTAGAACTTCGAGGTTTGACCCCAAATCAGGACTATCCAGATTGGAAACAATCCAAATATCAAAAGACTCAGCTGACCAGCGTGCTGGCAGAGCAGGAAGACTAAGTGCCGGAGTATGCTATAGAATGTGGTCGATAGCTACACAAGAGAGACTGGCTGATCATCGTGTACCTGAAATCCTTGAAGCAGATTTATCCGCTCTCGTGTTGGATATGGCCAAATGGGGAATTATTGATATACATCAGTTGACCTGGCTCTCTCCGCCTTCGTCTGCAGATGTAGCCATGGCAAGAGAAACACTGCACCAACTCAACGCATTAGAAAATGGGAAAACCACAGCACATGGTCATAAGATGCATGAATTGCCGTGTCATCCCCGAATTGCACATTTATTGCTCATGGCGGAAGAAAGTGATATGTTGGCATTGGCAACAGACATTGCACCTTTGCTAGAGGAACGTGATCCATTAAAACCAGAAGTCGGAATCGACATTAACGAGCGTATAGAGGCTTTGCGAAGATACCGTTCGTCCAAAGGCAAGAATCCCAGATTCAGTCGTATTGAACGGATCGCATCATCTTATCGGCAATTATTTAACATCTCTGAAGATAACAATCCTGTAGATCCATACGAAACGGGATTTCTGCTTACGCATGCATATCCCGAACGGATTGCCTGCGCCCGCCCAGGTAATAATGCACAATTTCAACTCTCCAATGGCAGGTATGCCACGGCAGGGCATCGGGATGATCTAGCTCACGAACCTTGGCTCGCTATAGCGAATATGGATGCGCGTGACGGAATGGGTAAAATATTCTTGGCCTCTCCACTCAATCCCAAAGACTTGGCTCCCTTAGTAAAAAAACAGGAAGTAATCACTTGGGATACCCGGCAAGGTGGACTTATTGCCTCTATGGATTTGCGCATTGGAAATATCGTGCTTAAATCCATGCCTTTGCCAACTCCTGATGAATCAAAGTTGACTCAGGCAATATCCGAGGCCATAAAAAAAGAAGGCGAAAGGCTTCTTAATTTTGATGAAAATGTAGTTCAATGGCAAAATCGCATACTGAGTTTGCGCAAATGGAATCCACAGGATCATTGGCCGGATGTGAGCACCCCAACTTTGTTATTGACAAATGATGAATGGTTGTGCAATTACCTCAATAACATTCAAAAACCGGAGGATTTAAAAAAAATCAATCTAGAAGAAGTATTGTATCATCATCTGGATTGGGAAAAGCAGCAGCTCCTAGATCGGCATGCGCCAAAAAAAATCGAAGTTCCAAGCGGTTCAAAGATCGAACTGGTTTATTCACCAAAAGGGGATCCTCCTGTGTTGGCAGTTCGGCTACAGGAGGTTTTTGGCTTAGCAAATTCCCCGGCAGTAAATGAGGGTAAGATGTCGGTGCTTATGCATCTGTTGTCCCCAGGCTTCAAACCTGTTCAGATTACAGATGATTTGAAAAGTTTTTGGAACAATACCTACTTTGAAGTTAGGAAAGAACTCAAACGAAGATATCCTAAGCATGAATGGCCTGACAATCCATGGAAAGCAGAGGCTATTCGTGGGGTAAAAAGAAAATCAAAACCTTAACTTAGAAGAGTTAAAGCGTTTGATGAAATGTTAAAAAATGTTAAAATTTAAAACCACTTATTCTGAGTTATAAGTTTGTCTACTTGCTATTCGAAACTATTTCTATTCTACCCCATTCATATAAAATCAGCTTATAAAGCATCTGAAAACCATGGATTTACAACCCTTTTTACGAGCCCCCAATAGCTAATTATCGAGTAACTTTAACAATATTTTACAAAAAAATAGCTATCTTTGTGTTTTGTTATGAAACATCCCCGTTAAACTTTTTTGAACTTTATCAGTTCAATATTAACTAGATGTAACCAGAACATTTTCTAATCATTTCAATGCGAACATTCGCATTAACAATTAAAACACTGAAATATGGCAAGGCCTGTAACAAGAGAAGTTAAATTAAAAAGCGGTTTTTACATAGAATTGCGTCGCAGGGGTGAGAATAAAGGCATTAAAATAAGCCGCGAGTCTCATGCCCAAATCCAAATGGCGATCAAGCGGTATGAAAATATGTACGATGTCCATTATGTCGGAGAAGTGAAAAACGGAAAAGTAGTTAAACCACCAAAATAATTAACGGTTTATTTGATATTTAATAAAAAGGGAAGGTTGAATAAACCTTCCCTTTTTTTGTGCATTGATTTCTTATAACTACAACATAACGTCACCAAATTTTTACGCGCTCGTCTGGCGACAGATAAAGTTTGTTTTCTGGAGTTACGTCAAATGCTTCATAAAATTCCGGTATGTTGCGCACTACACCATTGACACGGAATTTGGCCGGAGAGTGTGGGTCAGTGCTTACCTGCATACGCAAATATTCCTCCCTACCCTTCTTTCTCCACAATTGTGCCCAACCAATAAAAACCCTCTGAATAGCGGAGTAACCATCCATTTCAGGCCCTTCTTTTCCATTCAAACTTAAATCGTATGCTTTTAAAGCAATTGTAAGCCCACCGAGATCACCTATATTTTCACCAAGTGTAAAAGTGCCATTCACTGTCAAATCATCGAAAACATGAAACTCATTGTACTGATCTACAAGTGCATTAGTTCTTTTCTTAAATTCCGTCAAATCAGCCTCTTTCCACCAATCTCTCATCATACCATCACCATCAAATGTACTCCCTTTATCATCAAACCCATGACCTATTTCATGACCTATTACTCCTCCGATACCTCCATAGTTTACAGCATCATCTGCTTCAAGGTCAAAAAACGGAGGTTGTAAAATCGCCGCCGGAAAAACGATCTCATTAAGCGATGGATTGTAATAGGCATTTACTGTTTGCGGTGTCATGTGCCACTCGGCTTTATCAATTGGCCCTTGAAGCTTGGCCAATTCGCGTTCATGCGTTGCAAGAGCGGCACTTTGCAGATTCCCATAAAGATCATCAGCTTGAATCGTAACAGCCGAGTAGTCCTTCCATTTATCAGGATAGCCAATTTTTGGGGTGAATTTGCTTAATTTCTCCAATGCTTGTTCTTTGGTTTCTTCACTCATCCAGTCTAATTCCCGAATGCTGACGTCGTAAGCTTTCACCAAATTCATAACCAATTCCATCATTCGCTTCTTGGCTTCTGGAGGGAAATGCTTTTTTACATATACTTTGCCTACGACTTCTCCCAAATTGTCATTGACTGAAGATACAGCGCGACGCCACAAAGGCAGTTGCTCTTCTTTGCCAAGCAATGTTTTGCCATAAAATTCAAAATTTTTGTTATCCAATTCTTCGGACAAATTGGACGCTGAACTATTGATCACTCCCCATTTCAAATAAATCTTTAGAGTTTCAATATCTGTTTGTTTCAAAATACCATTGAGCTTCCTGGTATAATCCACCTGGGTCACAACAATATCTTTCAAATCCGGCACGCCGACTTCTTCCAAGTAGGCCTTCCAATCGAAATCAGGCATTAATTCATCAAGTGAGTCAGTGGAGTATTTATTGAACATGATCGACCAATCGCGGGTGTCTTCTTTTTTCATTTGAAAACTGGCCAACTTGGTTTCCAAATCCATGATTTTTTGTGCACTCTTTTGCGCATTCTCAAACCCACACAGCTCCAACATAGCCGCTACATGGATAACATAGGCTTTTCTAAGTTCTGGGAATTTACCATCATCGCTCAAATAATATTCACGTTCAGGTAATCCGAGTCCATCTTGAAAAGTATAAAGTGAATAAATAGTTGGATCCTTTTTGTCAACTGACACAAACAGGCTCATTGGCTTTGTAAACCCTCTTTTCTCGGCATAACCGAAATACTGTGCCAAGTCGTTATAGGAGGATAATTGATCTATTTTATCAAATTCAGGTAAAATGGGTTCAAGGCCAAGTTCATTTCGTTTATCCAAATTCATATATGAAGCATACAAATCGCCTATCTTTTGCTCATCTGATCCAACTTTGTTTTCCTTTTCAGCAGCTTCTTCAATGATTTCCTTCACATCTTCCTGCGATCGCTCATGAAGGATTAAACCCACACTCAAATTGGATTTGTCTGCCGGAATCTCTGTATTCTTTATCCACGTGCCATTTACGTATTCATGAAAATCATCACCCGGAAGCACTGTTGAATCCATGTTTTCAAGAAGAATTCCAGAGTGATAGGTAACTGATTCTTTGGTGGCAGAAGTGCATGACACTACAAAAAATAGAATCAAGACCAGTGAGGAAAATAAGTTGGTTTCTTTCATTTTTTCATCCATTAAGAAACAAAAATACAATTTTATGATATCAGGTGTATTATTATTTCCATTCATATTTAGTCTACAAAATATGAATGGAATCAGGAAAGTGTGATTTACTTATCGAAAAATACTGCACACCAATACTTTGAGGTTGATCAGTCTAAACTAATCAGTCTTAAAAATCAGAAATACTCCATCCGTTGCGATAAGTACGTCGAAGGTGCTTGTCTGCATCAGGGTAGTTTGGAAATTTTAGATTTTTGGCATCCCACTCCAACAATGTATTGGGTTCCCTAATAGCTACAGTTCCTAAAAGGATTGCCTCGGTCATTGGACCTGTTTGAGCAAAATGTGATTCTGTATTTTCGCCCCCAAGACAAGCATCTACAAAGTGGTGGTAATGATTCCCATCAGTGAATTTAGGCATGTCATAATTCTCAAACTTATCTATTGGCAGCAATGCTAGACTTCCACCATGAACGACGAGCAGTGATCCTTCGGTTCCAACAAGCATTGCTGATTCAACAGGGTATTGTTCTCCTGGAAATATATCCATAACTTCTTGTGGAGGATAAAATTCACCATCAAACCATTCTATCGGCAATTCATTTGACTCAGTTAGATCATTGCCCGGAAATTTCCAAGTGATATGGTTGCTCTGCGGCCATAGATCATTTCTACGTTCTGGAGATTCTTGCCAAGATTTCTGTACCTCTGCAATAACAGACACAGGAGGTTTTAAGCCCAGGCCCTTCCAAACCGCATCAAATATATGACACCCAATATCCCCAGACCAACCAGTACCGAAATCTTGCCAAGATCTCCAAATCATCGGATGATAAATATCTGGGGCATAAGACCTCATTGGGGCAGACCCAATCCAAAGATTCCAATCTAAATTAACCGGAGCCTTCTGATTCTGTTTTGGACGGGGTCCTTCAATCCTATACTTTGCTCCACTGGGTCGGTTAGAGCATAGATATACATGTTTTACTTTGCCAATAGCTCCATTTTTTATCAACTGAACCGCTCTGCGGTCATTGGCAGTTGAAGCATGTTGTGTGCCGAGTTGGGTCTTGACCCTAGCTTTTATTGCTGCCTCAGTAAGGACCCGAACCTCAGCTACATCATGGCACAAAGGTTTTTGACAATAAACATGTTTTCCATTCTGGATAGCGCTGTAGGCAATAGAAAAATGGCTATGATCAGGAACTGCTACATTGACAGATTCAATATTTTTATTCTCTTTTTTGAGAAGTTCTCGCCAATCAGAATAGGTCCGAGCATCTGGCACCAATTCAGAAGCTTTTTTTAATCTTTCTGAATCCACATCGCACAAAGCGACTATCTGTACTTTTGGATGCTTGATGAAATTTTGAAGATCTCCCCACCCCATTCCTCCAACTCCAATGCAGGCGTGCTGTAAAATACCATCATTCGGTTTACAAGATTCTAAGAGAAGAGGCGCTGCGATTACACCTGCAGCTGCTGACTGTAGAAACTTCCTGCGGGATTTCGAAAAGGATTGATTTTTCATAATATGGGCGTATTAACTTTGGAATCAAATATTAAAACATCTTTAGATAGTAACCTACTATGACATTCATAAAAATACCTATATCCATAATATTTGAGAATCTAGGCTTAGGTGCACAAAAAATCATTTCCAATACCAAAAATCCTTTATCGCACAACTATTTTTTCTAATGCTGAGTAACTACTTAAAACACAATGAAGCTGCGCCGATGATTCCGGCATCATTACCTAATACAGCTTTTTTTATAATTAGATCTTTGATGTAATAGGGTGTTAGATTGTCTTCCAATGTTTCGTGTAGCTTTGCTTTGATCAGATCAAACCCTGCGCTTAGCCCGCCACCGACCAATATTGTCTTGATATCGAGTAGTCTAATGGTAGCCACTAGACCTTCGCCGAGAAATTCACCTACTTCGCGAAACACCTTTATAGAAACGCTATCACCATTTAAAGCTTCCTTTACAACGGTCTTAGGATCGAGCTTTTTATATTTTTTTAATGATGTCTCTTTTTCTTTCATCAATTTATGTGTGCGGTTCATGATGCCACGCTTGCCGATATTCTCTTCAAGCTCATTGCCATTTTTTGATAAAATGTGTCCTAATTCCATGGCATTTCCATCACCTCCAATAAAAATTTTCTTGTCAATAATAGCTGCACTCCCAATTCCTGTACCGAGTGTGATAAATATATAATTCTCAGGAATTTTTGTATCGGAAAAATAATACTCGCCAAGAGCCGCTACATTAGCATCATTTTCGAGATGAAGAACTTTATCCGGAAAACGCTCATTAAACCGCCCTTTTAGATTGATTCCATTGAGCATGGGAATGGCCACAACTTCAATACAGGTAGAACGATCAACTGATATGGTGCCAGGGATTCCCATCCCAATTTCACTTATTTCAGGGTGTTTTTCAAATTCCTTTGCCAAAATATCGAGATAGCCATTGACAAAATCCCCACTATTTCTTAGGTCTGCTGTAGAATACTTAATTTTAGATTTCATTCCCCCTTCCCTATCAACAATACCAATTTTTACATTTGTTCCACCGACATCAATTCCCATGTATTTTTCCATACGATACAAGCTTAGTATTTTCTTATTTCACATAATAAATCTTACAAAAATGTAAAATCATTTAAAATTATCAGTTTATTCGACCAATTTTTATCAATAAAGCTTTCAAAAATCCATGTATTTAGCTCAGATACTCAAAGCACTAAAGAATAAAAAGGCTAAGGAGAAGCTGCATTTTCCAGCGCTTTGGATAGATTCCAAAAGTTCGTCTCCCATTTTCATGGATTATGCTACCTTTTTATCCATTAATATTACAAAAATCCTTGACACTAAAATATCTCACCCTGCCAAGTCAAAAAGCTGGATTGATAATGCTGTGATTTACAATTTATTTGTGAGACTCTGCACTGCCTACGATCATGATCAAGATGGGGAAATAGGGCAGAAAACGGGCGACATCACATTGAACCAATATGGCATTCGTGAGACGGGAACCTTTCTTAAAACAATTGCCATACTTCCATATTTAAAAAAACTTGGCATCAATACGATTCATCTCCTACCCATTACTGAGATTGGTGTAGTTGGCAGAAAAGGTGATATGGGATCGCCATATGCCATTAAAAATCCATTCAAGATTGACCCTAATCTCGCAGATCCTATCGTTGACATTCCTGTCGAAGATCAATATAAAGCATTGATAGAAGCGGCGCATCGACTTGGCATTCGGGTAGTTCAGGAATTTATTTTCCGTACAACTGCGATAGATGCTGATTGGACTACCGAGCATCCGGACTGGTTTTACTGGATCGATAAAAATAACCAGTATGGGCAACCAAAATTTTCGAAATCAGATTTAGAAGAAATTGAAAAAGTACCGGAAGGAAAAGGGAAATATATTGCCCCCAATAAATCTTACCGATCACTTTTTAAATTACCGCCGAAGCCCGGATATTTCAAGAACTTAAAAACTGCAAGTGCATTTGCTGACTGGCCGCCAAATGACGTACAACCACCATGGTCGGACGTTACTTATTTACGAATGTATCAATATGATTTTACTAAAGAGAACAACTATAACTATATCGCCTACAACACCATACGTTACTATGACCCGGAATTGGCGAGGCCTGAAAATGAAAATACACCACTATGGAATGATATCGCAGGAATCATCCCATATTTTCAAAAGAACTTTGGCATCGATGGGGCCATGATTGATATGGGGCATGCTTTGCCGGAAAATTTAAAAAGTAACATTATCGCCAAAGCGAGAGAAGTCGATCCTTCATTCGCATTTTTGGATGAAAATTTTGACAATAAAGATTCTACAAAAAAAGAAGGTTATAATGCCGTAATCGGAAATGCATGGTATATTATTAACAAGCGAAATGGCTTTAGAAGGCTGATCTTATCTGCCCTTGATGAGACCCCTCTGCCATATTTCGGAACAGCTGAAACACATAATTCGCCTAGATATCAAAATAAAAGCCAAAAGAAAGCGGCATGGATTTTATTTAGTTTATTACCAAACTCCATCCCGTTTTTGCACAATGGCTACGAACTCAACGAGCAGCTTCCTGTAAATACCGGGTTGAACTTTACGGCTAAAGAAATCAAAGAACTCTCTTCCGAGCCATTGGCACTTTTCAACAAAACTTCCTTGGATTGGGATACTAGTGAAAATTCAGTTGGTTTCATGATGAAAATCGAACAAATAAAGGTCAAATATCCATGGATTTTTGATGGTTATGGAATGTCGATTTTGAATACAAGCAACAAGAAGGTTTTGGGATTTATGATAGAAACACAAGACCAAAATGCAGTAATCTTATTCAATGTTAATTTTTATAGAAAGGAACAGTTCACAACTCGATTGACTTCAGACTATTTAGATTTGTTGCAAGATAAAAAACCATTAAAAGTCCATGAAAATATTTTGCTGCCCGGAAAAGTAATTATTGCCATAAGCCCAAATGAGTGATTTCAAAAAAATAATTATAATAAAAATAGGGCATACTGAACAATAGATGATCATAGTCATGTTTCAATTCATTAAAATAATTACCTTTGCGCCATCAACGAGAGTAACATAGATTTTTATATAAGTTTAACTATTAATTTAATAACACGATCATGAGTGCAAAATTTAGATCCGGAGTATTATTTGGTGAAGAAGCAAGCCAATTATTGCGACACGCCAATGAGAATAAGTTCGCATTACCAGCAGTAAATGTTATAAGCTCACAAACTGTCAATGCAGTAATAGAAACAGCTAAAGCGGCTAACTCACCAGTTATCGCTCAATTTTCAAATGGTGGTTGTGTGTTTTTTGCAGGCAAAAGCCTGAGCAATGATGGTCAGAAATGTGCCATAGCTGGCGGGATTTCTGGTGCGATGCACGTACACCAAATGGCAGAAGCGTATGGAGTTCCTGTAATTCTACATACGGATCATTGCGCAAGAAAATTACTTCCATGGATTGACGGCCTTTTGGATGCCGGCGAAGCCTATTACAAAGCTAATGGCAAGCCTTTGTACAGTTCACATATGATTGATCTTTCCGAAGAGCCAATTGAAGATAATATCGAAACCTGCAAGAAATATTTAGAAAGAATGTCTAAGATTGACATGATCTTAGAAATCGAACTTGGTGTGACAGGTGGAGAAGAAGATGGCGTTGATAATACAAACATTGATAGCTCAAAGCTCTACACTCAGCCGGAAGAAGTTGCCTATGCTTACGAAGAGTTAAGCAAGATCAGCCCGAATTTCACTATTGCTGCAGCGTTCGGAAACGTTCACGGAGTTTATAAGCCGGGTAACGTGGTGTTGACACCGGAAATCCTCAAAAACTCACAAACATATATTCAGGAAAAATATGGCACAGGACCAAATCCTGTTAACTTCGTATTCCACGGAGGATCAGGATCAGAAAAGTCAAAAATCACAGAAGCAATCGGTTATGGGGCAATCAAAATGAACCTTGATACTGATATGCAGTGGGCATTTACCAATGGTGTAAAAAAATATATGGATGAAAAAGATGCTTATTTACAAGGCCAAATTGGCAATCCAGAAGGTGACGATAAGCCAAATAAGAAATATTATGATCCAAGAGCTTGGTTAAGGCTTGGTGAAGTGAGTTTCGTAGAAAGGCTGACTGAAGCATTTGAAGATTTGAATTGTATCAATCAAAATGCATAAGCATTTTAGATTATAGAAATATGAGAAAGCCCTGGTCATTGATTTGATCAGGGCTTTTTTATGAATAAATCACTCCATATTCCATGAAATCGGATGAGATCGGATATTTCGTGGAAATTTCAAAAAATACAGACGCGTATTTTAACAAAAATTTGATTTCATCATCTTAATGAACAATGATTTATTCGAATTGGTGCTAAATTTAAAATATTATTAGAATATCATTAAGATTTTTCTAACTATACGACAAGCAAAATTCCGTAATTTTATCTACTTTTGACACGCGTCCAAAATCAGCGATTTTTAGAGACGCCTTTTGTCTTTTTTACAATGAATATCCTGTCACAGTTTATGCTTTCAGAATCTGGAAAACTAAATATTAAGCAAACTAGCTCCGTATGTGAATGGAAGGTAATTTTTTCATCTTATAAATCGCAAAAATGAAAGAAATAGCAGTAGGTATAGACATCGGAGGAACATTTACCAAGTATGGAATCGTAGATAAAGAAGGAAATTGTCTGATAGACGGAACTATCTCCAGCACCGATAATAAAGACATTGATGATTTTTTGCTACAGCTAAAAACTGTCATAGATAATTCCCTAGATAACCTACCCCAACCCGTTAAAATGATAGGGGTCGGCATTGGTGCTCCTAAAGGTAATTTCTACAAAGGCACCATCGAATACGCCTCTAATTTGAATTGGAAGAATGTTGTTCCAATCATAGAACTATTCCAAAAACACTACGATTTACCGATGTTTTTGACCAATGACGCTAATGCAGCAGCTATTGGCGAAATGGTTTATGGAGGCGCTAAGGACATGAAAAATTTTATTGTCATTACCCTAGGCACGGGGTTGGGTAGCGGATTCGTTGTGAATGGAGAATTGGTTTATGGCCATGATGGGTTTGCAGGTGAGATTGGCCATGTTACTGTTGAGCGAGACGGAAGAATGTGCGCTACCGGAAGAAGAGGTTCGCTGGAAACTTATGTCTCTGCTTCTGGGATCAAAAGGACTATATTTCAATTGTTGGCAGACTCATTATATGAATCTGAATTTAGAAATATTACGTTTAATGACTTGACAGCAAAGATGATTTCTGATGCTGCTAAAAAAGGAGATAAAATAGCTTTGGAAGCTTTTGAGATTACAGGGAAATATCTTGGAGAAGCGCTGTCGGATACGGTTTTGCATACAAGCCCAGAAGCTATATTTCTATTTGGCGGATTGGCGAATTCTGGCGAATTAATTTTCGAACCAACCAAACGACATTTAGAAAAAAACCTATTACAGATATTTCAAGACAAGGTAAAAATATTACCTTCAGACCTTACAGATACTAATGCAGCGGTCATGGGAGCTAGTGCATTGGTGTGGAAGGAATTAAGTAAATAATTAGTTAACAGTATAATATAATAACAGAAACCATGGATAACAGAAAGTTTTTACCATTTATCATCACAGGAATGGTCGCAGTTATTATCATCTTATATCTTTCGTCAGAAATATTTATCACAATCAAAGCAGGTGAACGCGGTGTTCTTTATAAAAGATTTCAAGGAGGTACTGATTTTAATATTAGCTACAAACCGGGTTTCCATGTAAAAGCTCCGTGGAACAATATTTTCGTTTATAATGTACGTGAAAGTATGATAAATGAAAAAATGGATGTTCTGGATAAAAGCGGGCTTTCCGTGTCAGTAGAAGTATCTGTCAGGTATTTTCCAATTTATAATAGAATAGCGTATCTCCACGAATATTTTGGAGAACAGTATGCGGAATTGCTGGTTAAACCTGAAGTGAGATCAACCGTAAGGAGGGTAATGGGCAGGTTTACAGCAGAAGAAATATACTCTACAAAGCGGGCAGAGGTAGAAGATGCTATTATCCAAGAAACTGAGGCAATACTCAAAAGTGAAAACAATAATATCCAGATGCAGGCACTTTTGATTCGAAGCATCAACCTTCCTGAGCAAATAAAAAATGCGATTGAATCTAAACTGCAACAGGAACAAGAAGCCTTGGCTTACAAATTCAGATTGGACAGGGAAAAGAGTGAAGCGGAAAGAAAGAGAATCGAGGCGGAGGGAATATCAAATTTCAATGAAATTATCAATGCCAGCCTTTCTGATCAAATACTGAAACAACGTGGAATAGAAGCAACCTTAGATCTGGCCAAGTCACCTAATGCCAAGGTCGTGGTCGTAGGAAGCGGAAAAGAAGGTTTACCTCTGATACTGGGAAATAATTAAAAATAGAGTAATATAGTAGCATAAATTAAATAGAAATGGCAGAATTTGCAGAACTCAACGTAGATGGTAAAAACTATAAACTACCCATAGTCGAAGGCACTGAACAGGAAAGAGGGTTTGATATCAGTAAACTAAGGGCAGAAAGCGGCTTGATCACTTTAGATACCGGCTTTAAAAATACCGGTTCTACCAAAAGTGCAGTCACTTTTCTTGATGGAGAAAAGGGGATATTGCGATATCGTGGATATCCGATAGAGCAGCTTGCCGAAAAATCTACGTTTTTAGAAGTTGCATACCTATTAATTTATGGTGAGTTGCCAAGCGGACAAGAACTGTATGATTTTAAGTCTGAAATCAAAAAGCACCAGTTGGTTCATGAGGATATGAAGACCATCCTTCAGGGTTTTCCTTCCAACGCCCATCCTATGGGGGTGTTATCGTCATTGGCGACTTCACTCACTGCCTTTTTTCCGGAATCTTTAGATCCCAACCGCTCACCTGAGCAGATCAACCTGACAATCATTCGTCTTCTTGCAAAAATCCCAACTTTGGTAGCTTGGTCTTATACTAATGCCAGGGGCATTCAAGCAAACTATCCGAACAATAATCTGGAATACGTAAGTAACTTCCTGAAAATGATGTTCGATACGCCTAACGAAGAATATGAAGTTGATCCGAATGTATTGGAAGCCATGGAAAAGATATTTATTCTCCATGCAGATCACGAACAAAATTGCTCTACTTCTACGGTACGCTTCGTTGGTTCATCGCAGGCCAATTTATACGCTTCTGTGGCTGCCGGCATCAATGCCCTTTGGGGACCCCTTCACGGAGGCGCCAACCAGAAGGTAATAGAGATGCTACAAAACATCAAAAACAACGGTGGTGATACCAAGAAATTCCTAGACAAGGCCAAAGACCCTAACGATCCATTCCGTCTAATGGGATTTGGTCATCGGGTATATAAAAACTTTGACCCTCGGGCATTGATATTAAAAAAACGTGCGGATAAAATTCTGGAACGACTTGGTGTAGATGATCCTGAACTAGAGATCGCCAAAAAGCTAGAAGAAGCTGCACTAAAAGATGATTATTTTGTAGAGAGAAAGCTTTATCCAAATGTGGATTTCTACTCAGGAATCATCATGAACGCTATTGGTATTCCGGTGGATATGTTTCCGGTAATGTTTACTATTGGAAGGTTGCCAGGCTGGATTGCTCAGTGGAAAGAAATGCGACTTCATAAGGAACCTATTGGAAGACCACGACAAATCTACGTTGGCTCTCCTGAGAGACCTTATGTTGAAATATCTGACAGGTCATAATTTACTCTAGACTGAAATCACAATAAATCGAGGTTTGCCTAAAATAGAAATTTGGCAAACCTTTTTTTATGTTCCAATTTTCATGGAAATTTGATGCTTTTCACAATAATAATTTCACATGCTTAGGTAGTATGGTTCAAATGCAGTTGTTTTATTGTCCTAATATCCCCAATAGTGAAAACTTCCTCGACAGAGAAGAATCACTACACTGTGCCAAAGTACTTCGAAAATCCATTGGTGATGTGATAGATATCACTGATGGGAAGGGAAAATTCTACACCGCAAAGCTATCAGAAATCCATGCGAAGAAATGTCACTTCCAAATTCTTTCTGAAAGGGTTGAAACCCAAAAGGAAAATGCCATCCACATAGCAATAGCGCCAACCAAAAGTAATGATCGCATAGAGTGGTTCGTGGAGAAAGCTGTGGAAATTGGAATAGATAAAATCTCATTCCTTCAGACATTCCACTCCGAAAGGAAGTCGATAAACATGGATAGAATCCATAAAAAGGCCGTTAGCGCCATGAAGCAATCCGTTCGGGCCACACTTCCAGAATTGGCATCCATGGAAAATATGGCCTTTTTCTTAAAAGACACAGCTGAAAAATGGGAAGGGCAAAAGTTCATAGCCCACCTCGAAGGAGAAAATACTCCACAACTTAAAAGCCTTGTAAAACCCATGAATGACGCTATAATCCTGATCGGGCCTGAAGGTGGGTTTTCGGAAATAGAAATTTCCCAGACAAAAGAATATGGTTTTCAGGTAGCTAAGTTAGGAGATCACCGACTCCGCACCGAAACAGCCGGGATCGTGGCGTGTACTTTACTGAATGGGTTGTAGGCGAAAAAGCCCCGTTTTTCCATGAAACTAAGTTATGGATTTTAGGGTCTTTTCCTGTTTTGGATACGAGCTAAAAGCTCGCACCAGCAGGAGAAAATTTACTTTAATAATTCACCAGCTTTCAAAGCATCTTCTATAACAACATAAATTCCACCTTTCGTTTTAAAACATGGTATCTTTATCCCATATAATTTAGTGTATTCCACCTTTTTAATAACCGCCTTTCTTCCTTCAAGGTTAGGCAAATGGTAAATATCAGGCTCGGCATCTGTCGCACTTCCCGCCAAAATATACCAATTTAAAGCTGCTCTATTCGACACGAATTTATATTTATTAATTGTTTTTGTTTCAGAAGTTTTATTTTTCTTTCCTTGTAATTGATGTGAATTAGTGTTGGCAGTAACTTTTTTGGTTTCTGTTGTTTCTGTAACCTTTATTCCTTTCTCAGATGGTTTACCAAAGGTTACAATTACCCCCTTTTTGTAGATAATTCCATTAGATGCCGTGTAACTCTTTTGAGCATATGTATTAATATATGTTAAAGCTAAAAGTAATACGATGAAATATTTCATAAAAAAAATTAAAAATGAGTCCAATAACATCTTCCGAATAATTATCACTTGACCAATATTCAAAAAATTAATTCTATATTTTTTATAAATATTTGGGTAAATGCGTACTTCTCTTTTAAATTTAGAATTATTCAGTAAAACATCCATAAAATTTTTATCTAGAGGTTTTTAGTTCCATTTATACAAAATATCCTTGGATTAATTATTAGCCTCCATCTAGCGCGGAAATTATTTCCATGCCAGCACTTTTAGCAGAAGCGCGAAATCTAACTATGCGGGCAATCCACCATCCTATTTCCTTTTTTATCATAAACGGCATAGTTGAATCCTGATACCAAAGAGTAGCCGCCGTATAAGCCGTCTTTGCGCAAAGCGATAAACCCTACTTGAAAGTCCTTCTTGCCATTATTGGCTTTCACGATTCGGTTAACCACTTCCTTGCAGGCTTCTTCAGGATCTGCTCCATGCCGCATCAATTCTACTACCATGGCACTTCCGGCCTGCTTGATCATCTCTTCGCCAAGACCGGTGGCAGTCGCCGCCCCCACTTCATTATCGACAAACAAACCCGCGCCAATGATGGGAGAATCTCCTACCCGACCATGCATCTTATTGGCCGCGCCGCTCGTCGTGCAAGCACCCGACAAATTGCCATCCTTATCCATGGCGACCATGCCGATGGTGTCGTGGTTTTCATTATTGATAATATTTCTTTTTTCTTTGAATTCTGGCTGCATTTTTTGCCAGGCCTTCAAAGTTTCTGGCGTAAGCAGATTGGTTTTTTTAAATCCCTTTTCAAGCGCAAATTCCAGCGCTCCCTCTCCTACCAGCATCACATGGGGCGTATCGTCCATTACGAGACGCGCCACAGAGATCGGATGCATGATGTGTTCTATACAAGCCACACTACCACATTGTTGTCTATGGTCCATAATACAGGCATCCAACGTCACCCTACCATCCCGATCGGGAAATCCACCATAACCTACCGATCGCACATTAAGATCGGCCTCAGGTACCTTAACGCCCGCCTCAACGGCATCAATGGCTTTTCCTCCTTTGCTTAGCACCTTCCATGCCTCTTCATTGGCAGGGATGCCATGATTCCAGGTAGAAATTACAATTGGCAAATCGGCAGGTTTAGCAAAACCACTTGAGGCAAATGCTTTTGTATTCAAGGCAATCGCCCCGCCAGTAGCCGAAAGCAATGCTGATTTTTTGAGGAATTTTCTTCTTGTATTCATGAGGTCGCGATTTAAATGTATATCCAAGTTTAATCATTTCTACGATAAATAACCATGACCGGATCAATCTATACCTTACAAATCCCATCTTCTGGATTTGTCATACCTTAGTTTTCCATTTTCCATGACTAGCGGAGAAGTAATATTGTTATGAAAAAGCTGTCCGGTTCCCAAACCCTGTGGGATTTCAACAGGATAGTTCGCTGTGAATTGTGCGATGGCATTCAAGCCAATGTTCGACTCCAAAGCAGACGTGATCCACCATCCAATTCCACGTTCAGTTGCCAGATCAATCCATTCTTTTGTACGTTGTAGTCCGCCCAGCAAAGTTGGCTTCAAAATAATGTATTGCGGTTGGATTTGCTTCAGCAAATTGAGTTTGTTTTCCTTACTAGAAACCCCAATCAGTTCTTCGTCCAGTGCAATGGGAATTGGCGATGAAAAGCATAGTTTTCCCATGGAATTCCAATCACCGGCCATGATTGGTTGCTCGATGGAGTGGATATGATACTTTGCCAATTGATCCAATTTTTTCTGTGCATTTTCGGGACCAAAAGCACCATTGGCATCAAGGCGAATGGTAATTTCATCCGATGAAAATTTACTTCTCAGGTGTCTTAATAAATCCAATTCATCGTCAAAATTGATCGCGCCAATTTTTATTTTGATACAGGAAAATCCTTCATCTATTTTTTGTTGGATTCGTTCAAGCATTAATTTTTTATCACCCATCCATACAAGCCCATTGATGGGAATTGATTGGGTAGAATTGGTAAACCCATTATCGAATAATTTGAGTTTTCCGCCATTTTTTAAATCTAAAATGGCCGTTTCCAATGCAAATTGTATGGCAGGAAAATCGTCAAAAATGATATTGAAAACATCTTTTGAATTGATGTCATCTATACTTAAAACATCTTTAATACACTGATTTAAAGCCTCTTGAAATCCATGATTTAAATCTATACTCAACCCCGGCAACGGACCGCATTCTCCTATCCCAAACACCTCAGGATTCTTTGCATGCCACAGTTTTATAAAATAGCTATCCTTAGACTTCATCACTCCACGTGACGTGCCGGCATCGAACCGAAAATCCAACCTGTATTTCTGAATTTCAATTTGCATTTTTATGTCATTCTGCTTTATCCTGTATTGCAATCATAAGGACAATCCATGATATTTTTTAGCTTTGCACCTTAAAATATCAGGCTGTGGACAAGAACTTTACGATAGAACAATACAACTATGATTTGCCGGAAGAGCGGATAGCCAAGCATCCTTTGCAAGATCGGGCGCAATCTAAGTTATTGGTTTGGAATCATGGAAAAATCAAGCATGCTACCTTTGCAAAAGCCCCTGAATTGATTTCTGAAAACAGTATGTTAGTTTTCAACGACACCAAAGTAATTGCGGCACGGTTGCTTTTTCACAAATCCACAGGCGCACAAATAGAAATTTTCTTGCTGCATCCCGAATTGCCCACCCGCGATATTTCCACTTCCATGACCTTGCAACAATCGTCTGTCTGGCTGTGCATGATTGGCAATAAGAAGAAATGGAAAGAGGGTGAACTTACACTTCAGCTTGGCAAAGAAAGCATCACGGCTTCGTACCATGATCGAGATACCAATCTGGTGTATTTTGAATGGACAGGTGGAGCAACTTTTGCAGATATCATCAATCAGGCTGGGGAAACGCCACTGCCGCCATATCTAAAGCGAAAACCTGTGGCGGAAGATACTAATCGCTACCAGACGGTCTATTCCAAAAATAACGGGGCGGTTGCGGCTCCTACTGCCGGATTGCACTTTACCAACGATATTCTATCTGAGATTAAACAAAAAGGAATCGCGCTGGAATACCTGACGCTGCATGTGAGCGCGGGGACTTTCAAGCCTGTAGAAGCGGCGGATTATCGCGACCATGACATGCATTGTGAGCAGATTTTGGTGACTAAAGAAACTGTAAAGCATTTACAAAGGCATGGCGATCGCTTGATTGCCGTCGGCACGACGTCGCTCAGGATATTGGAAAGTTTGTATTGGTATGGCTGTCTGTTGGCTCAAGATTCAAATGCACCCTTCTTTATATCTAAAACCCTGCCTTATGAAAATAGCATCAAAAAAGAGCTGAATTTCCATGATGCACTTGATCAGATCATCGGGTTGATGGATCGCAAAAATCTATCAGAAATCCATGGAGAAACAGAAATTTTCATTTATCCTGGCTACCAAATCAGAACGGCTCGTGGATTATTTACCAATTTCCACTTGCCAAAATCCACGCTCCTGTTGTTGATTTCAGCTTTTGTAGACGATGCTTGGAAGGATATCTATAAAGAAGCGTTAGATAATGACTATCGGTTTCTAAGCTATGGCGATAGTTCATTATTATTGCGGTAAAACCGCACAAATCATTGTCCGAAAACGAACAATAAAAAGCCCCAAAAATCCATGAATCATTCAGTATTGCTGATTTTGACAGTTGGCATAAGTATTGATTTAGATTGCAATTGGAGATAATTATTGCTTATTTGAATTCACCAAACATACGATTATGGCATCGACACATTTATTGAGATCACGAAAAAAAATTATCGCGGGTGTTTGTGGCGGCATCGCCAAATGGCTGGGATGGAATGTCACCATGGTACGCATCCTCTACGTCTTCATCAGTGTCATTAGCGCTGGCTTTCCGGGAACGATCGTGTACATAGTCCTTTGGATTGTAATGCCGGAAGAGGAAGTTTAGCTTTAATAAGACAGTTGCACAATGAAAACAGGACTAATAATCTTATTGACATTAGGAATAGGATTTGGTATAGGATGGTGGTTCAATGAAATGAAAAGATTAAATGAAGGTGTAATTGCGGATGCAAAAAATCCTGAAATACATATCAAAGACTCAGTTGTTGTAATCAAAAAGGCGACCATAGTACAAGAAGATTTTGACGACTTCTTTTACAAATTTATGATTGAGGCAAATTTTCAATTATCCAGGGTAAAATTCCCACTTGAATTTATAGGATTTAAAGACGGATATCCAGGAGATGAAATAGACACAATTTATTTTACAAAAGACAAATGGCAGCACAATTCCTATTACTTGGACAAACAATCAATTCCAATTATCTATGACAATTATGATATGGAATTACAAAATACTGATGAACGAGTATTTGTTTGGTCAGGTGTAGAAAATGGAATTAATATAAAATCATTTTTTAAGAGAATTGATGGTAAATGGTATTTGATAAAGCAAGAAGATTTCTCGACTTAAAAATGAGTAGAATTTTACTTTTTTGTTTATATAGGTCAATATCACAACTCCACCACCCGATCAGCAAACATCTCAATCAGTTCTTTGGAGTGCGTTGGATAGTTGGCGATGGTGATCGTATCTTTTGATTCCGCTCCAAGTTTATAACCTAGCTTTTCTATCTTATTCTGAAACTCAGGATTACATTTTGCCACGATCATGGATTGTGACCTCTTTTCTTTGTCGGTAACTGGCTCTAAGTTCTCGCAGCTTTCTATCATTTGGTATAAAACAGCCGCTTTGTAATTTGATTCTCTCAGCAACATTTCTTTTCCTTTGTCTTCCAGATTGGCCAATACTCGGCCCAACACATATATTTCCTGGCGATGACCCTCAAAGCTTTTTATGGAAAAAGGCGTTAAAAAGCCTTCAAAATCCATGCGGGTAAAGGCCACACCAAAATCAGCAGGCACGCCCAGACTAGCATTTGGGTCTATAAAAAAAATATCAAAATTCCATGAACTTTCCAGTACTTGAGGGAAGGAATAAGTCAAATCCAGCAGTGATCCTTTTTGAATTTCCTTTGAGCTGAGCAAAAAGTCCATTCCTGTTTTGGGGTCATCTTTACAGAAATATGTGAAATTCTCTCTGAGTTTATCCTTGTCAGAAAGCTGTATGAGTTGGAATTTATAATCAACTGAAGTTATGTTCAGCAACGTGCGAAACAGTCGTTCTATTGTAAACAAATCAACTTGCGGATCATAAGCTTCCATTTTATGAAAATGACGCTGATGCTCCTGCACTGTAAAATAAGTTGCTCCGGGATATGGTTTGAAATCAATTCGCAATTGAAATATGTTATATGCCTGGTTATTAATTATTTAAAATACATATCCTAATGTATTCCTTTCATCATTTTACTCAATAATGGCGATAGCAATAAAAGGATTACAGAGGCAATAATGGCCTCAGAAGCGATGAATGGATAGAGTTCGAAATCAAATTTAAGTAGGATTGCTTCCATGGTTGCGGCAAGGTAATTTCCCAAAGCAATACTACCCATCCAAAGTCCCATCATCGCAGATACAATCTTAGGTGGGGACAACTTAGTGATCATCGACAAACCTACTGGTGAAAGGCACAGCTCACCGGCCGTATGCATGAAATACACAGCGACCAACCAAAGTGGACTAACTGTCAACCCGGTATTTGCATTGTTCTGCGCTGCGGTCATCACGATAAACCCGAGACCTAGCAACAGAAGCCCCAAGGCAAATTTATACGGTGTTCTGGGATTTTTCCCAAGACCTGCCAACCAAATCCACATCATTGAAAACAACGGCGCAAGAATCACAATAAACACCGGATTAAGGGATTGAAACCATGATGCAGGTATTTCCCACCCAAAAACTATTCTATTGGTGTTTTGCTCTGCAAATAGATTGAATGTGCCACCCGCTTGCTCAAAGCCCGACCAAAATATCACATTGAAAACCGCTAGAATCAGAATTACATATACCCTACTCCACTGCGTTTTACCTTCTGTTCCAATGATGATGCTATAAAGTAAATATGCCCCTCCTGCTATTGCTGTTGTCCAGATTACGGTATCGAGCGTGCTTTCATTGACCACATCTATCAACTTAACAAAGCCGACCACTAACAACAGGCATGCCAGAGAATAGTAAATGATATCACGCCAATCCTTCGCGATTAACGAGATCTGCTCTGCCAATCTTTTTGGAGGTAAGCCTACATTTTGTAAGGAGAACCTTCTAGCATAAAACCAAACCAATGCGATCAACATCCCAGTTCCTGATGCTATAAACCCATATTGCCAACCGACTTTCTCTCCCAATCCACCCGCAATAAACGGCGACAAAAATGCTCCAAGATTGATCCCCATATAAAAAATAGTGAATCCTGAATCCTTTCTTGGATCGTCTGGCTCATATAAACCGCCAACCATTGTTGAGATATTAGGCTTAAAAAAGCCATTGCCAAGAATCATAAACCCAAGACCACAATACAATAAAAACTGACGCATCTCTATATCAGCTCCAATACCGTAAGCAACACTGGCTGCCAAGGTAAATTGCCCAATTGACTTGACGATACCACCGATAAAAACAGCCTTTCGCTGGCCCAAAAATTTATCTGCTAGCAGACCTCCAAGTATAGGGGTGAGATAGACCAAACCAGTGAAAATCCCATAAATCTCCAATGCTGCAGAGCGCTCCATCCCAAAACCACCCTCACTAAACATGGTAGTAAGATATAGTACGAGCAAGGCCCGCATACCGTAGTAGCTAAACCTCTCCCAAAATTCTGTAGCAAAAAGTGTATACAATCCGCTTGGATGACCTGTTTTTTTCACTTCCATTGATGGTGATATGTTATTGAATAACCGGTGAATTAAAAAATTCCATTAATATACAAATTCCATGAAATGGAAGGAGGATGAATGCCAAAAATGTTCAAGTGTCTTATTTCTTGGCAAGAAATCATCCAGGTAAGCCTTAACAAACATCGGTTGTAGCTAAATATGGAATCTTAATTCAGGGAATAGAGAAGAGTCAATCAGGGAGTGGGTTTTGAATATTTTGGAGTATTAGAGCAAAAACGATAGCCAAAGATTGAATTGAGTGTTTTCAATTTATTCTTTCAGTTTACAGTCAATCAAATGCCAATCAAAAGTTTGATGCCTCCTCCTGTGACAATTGACCAGGAAAAACCAGTGGCCCATTCGCGATTCTTAAAAAGAACTCCAAACGCGCCATGAAAATTAGCATCCTTCCTATCTTCTCTTTCTCGCATATCTGGTAAGTATTGACCCCCAGGTAGTAATATGAACTTGCTCTTCTCATTCAATTTAATTCCAATCCCATAGTAGAGAGCAATGCCAAGCTTGCTTACATTTCCATTCGAATAATACAACAAATCACCATGAAGGTATGAACGGCGATAAAACCATTTTAATACTATGGGCTTTTCATTAATTTTTTTAGGTATGGGAATCTTATAAAGTCCACTAAATGCATAGGTATTTTCAATATACAAACCGGGGCCGACAAACAGCAGATTATAATTTGTCAATTCTGAAATATTACTAATTATTGTATCTCTTAATTCATCTGATTCAAATCTTATCTCATTGGACAAATAATTTTGAAGATAATTAAGAGTGTCTGGTATGTCATCTTTCAAATAATTAATGCTTAAATCTACTTTTGAACTGACACTTTTAAGTAATTGGTCTACTTGCCAAGCTGTTTCATAATGATCCATCCCTTCCTTTATTCCTAATATTTCATAGTAAAAACCTTCTAACTGTCCTTCTAGACTCTCCATGTTTTTAGCGATTTCTTCAACATCACATGCAAGTGAATAATACCTGTTCAGCAAAAAATTTACTGAATCCACATATTGATAAAACCTCTCATTTAATACCTTCCAATTATTATGGAAATTTTTAAAATTGGTAGGTTTTAAGTTACCTATACTTGCAGTATGTTTCAATTTGAAAAATGGAATAATTAGCGAATCGTATTTTGAGAATATTGAATTTATTTCTACCATTTCTTTTGCAGTTTTCTGGGCTTGAGCTAAAAATGGCATATACATTATCAATAAAAGAACTATACTAATTTTTATGTTGTTTGAGAGGCAGGTCATTGGCATCAAGATTAATTTTAATTTTAGATTTTAATATATCACTATCAGCAAGCGTTGTAATTTGATTATGAAATGCGGTATCGTTTGCATGAATAATATGCAAGTCAGCATGAATGTTTTTTATCTCTGCAATAACCGTATCATGCACAAATTGTAGTTTTTTATCTTTTAACCTTTTTGTGAATGAATCTATATCAAAATTACCAACACCTTGATCCGATGACTCATGATTAACAACAGTATTATTGTTGATCAAAGAATCAATATTATATATAAATGTAGGATTATATAAGGGGCTATTATCGATTTCATTTCCAAGAATTTGCTGGATATTCATTGTAATAAATGGTTTATCCAGGCTTATGTTTTTTTCTTCAACAGGTTTGATAATTAATAGTATCAATACAAATAATAAGGAAAGAGATGACTGTATAATTTTTACTTCAGGCAACTCATGTTTATTCATTGCAGAATATCTATTGCCTGTTTTTTTGAAATTAATTGCATTTCTATATTTGGCATTGTTTGAGTTGCTCTTGAGACTGGATTGATAAAACAAACATAGCAGGATCAAGAACCAGAAAAAGAGAAAATATAGTCCTTTTAGGGCTAACCCATTTAATAGATTTGCCCAATCCCTTTTAAATAGATTTTGTGTAGATCGATAGAAGGCCTTATCAATTTCAGCATAGTACAATAGAAGCTGTACTATGCTGCTCACATGTTTTGAATTTTCGTCATTGATCGAATTGATAATGTTTTGTTGAGAATCTTTGATCCTATTCATTATTTGAGTCAAACTATCTCGAAAGATTTTAGGTTTGATTGTTTTAAAATCTCCTACAAAATAGCTCCGTGAACTGTCTAGTTGTAAATAATCCTGATTCATGTTTCTGATCAATATTCCGAGATCAGAATTCAGTGCAAATTTTTGTTTTACAGGAATGGATATTTGTTGATTCAATATTAAAGTATCTTCATCAGCCATTCTATGCTGCATATGTTCAATTTCTTTTGCTATTCTTAAATTTACTTGAGTAGTCGATTCCGCAAATCTCTTTGCTTTTTCATGGATATTATATGATTCAAATACCCTTTCTGGAATAATAATTTTCTTCTTTACAAATGCCAGGTTGGTGCTAAAATGTACAATGATTAGGGAAAAACACAAAAGGAAAATAAAGGCAAATTCTGTAATCAATCCCTTATTTGTATTCCAACCTTTCCAGCATATCCAAATTGCGTAAAATAAAATCAAAATAAAAAACAGTAAAACTATAACAACTAACCAGTAATCATACAGTATAAGAATTGGATTCAACAAATAAGCAATAAATCCACCAAGGAGTATTATCCAAATAGCAATACCGCTAATCAAAAGATTTTTGCTTTTTATTATCCTAGAATTCGAATAAATATAGAACCAGGCTGACAAGATGAGAACAGGCACAATGAAGTATGAGAGGGAAAAAATAATTAATGCACATTTGATATTTTCAAATTTGAAAATATCTTGAATAGAATTGAAAAAAGTATTAGACAAAAAGAAAAAGGAAGCTAAACCTACAATAGATGTGACCAAGAACGTTTTAATATTTGGGAATAGTTTCGATTCCATATTTAATTAAATATTCTATTATAGTGCTTTTAACTCAGACAGAGTTTAGCATACAGTCCCCTGATTCACTGGTCAATGTAATGTAGCAGATGCAATTGCTATATCCGTGATCATTGAATAACTATGTCAATTGAATCAATTTTTTCAGATATATCAATGTCATTGTTTGTAATAGGGACAGTTGCATAAATTCTAAATTTACCTATGTGTGAATCAGGATTTTTTAATTCTGCCGTTGCAACTTGATCATTCGAATAAACAAATGGATCGATTACTAACACATCTAAAGGATTGTCAATTCCCTTTGAATCAAACTTAATTTTGATTTTGTCATTTGTTATCCCTGAATCTCTAAACAATTTCACTTCAAATTGCAAATTTTCAGTTATATCAACTCTTGTCTTACTAGAGGAAAATATAAAGTCATTTGGATACGCAGGAATAAACTCTATAAGAGTATCAATTAAATAATTTGACACAGAAGCACTTAGAATACCATTACCAGGTTCGTTGCTACTAATCAATTCTGTCTGAGCAATTCCTCTTGAGTTCAAATTGATATCAATTTCCTTATTATCATTTGAAAAATGACCTAAATTTGTCTTGAATGTGATAGTAGTATACATTGAAGCATCAAATTGTGGATAAATAGATACTTTAATAAAATATTTCGAATGGCCGTCTGATGGAACTATAGATTCACTTATTGAATCAAACTTTATTATCTGGTTGGTTGAAGGGCCATTTAACCCATTCAAATAATAGCTTGAGTCGTCAAAGCAGGCAAATAATAATACTGGGATTACCAAATAAAATAGTTTCATAGTTCTGCGTGGCACCATAAGTGGATTATTTAGTTTTAATAGTAAATTATTCCAAATACTCTTCTACTATTACCCGAATCTTGATTAGTTGCTATCATAGTAATTCTGACAGGTGTAGGACGAATAGGTGTCCTGATTATCCTTATCGTTCCAGAAATTTGATGCTCCTCCAACTCGTTCATAAATGTCTTTTCACGCTCAAATTCTTTTGTCTCATTTCCATTTTCTAAAAAAAATACAGGACTAGTCGAATTGTCAATCATAGTAATGATTTGTATTATATCATTTCTATTATCTGATAACCCGTTAAAAGTTATTGAGATATTGTGATCACCTTCTTGAAATGCGCGAGGAGTAGATGTTGGGTTAAATATTGCAATTGCCATTTTATTGTTTTTTGGAGAATGTGGATTTTAATGATTCTGATATATCAAGATCAATTGAAACACCTATATATGGTGTAAAACTAAGTTGTTTTTTAGCTTCACTTGCTAAGGGATTTGTTTCTAATGCATAGAATCCAACACCCCCATAACTTACCTTTAGCCAATTTAGAGGCCTGAACCCTAAACCTAGAATAACTCCACTTGTTCCAAATACACCTGTTCTTACCCCTTCGCGCTCTATTGAATTGACTGTAAGACCCGTTGTTACCGAAAATCTAGTAAGACAAAAATCTACTACTCCACGATATCGGCTTAATGGTAACGACCTATTGATAGGCCGGAAATAAATTGTGGCCCCGACGTACGTAAACAAGTTCTCTCCTGTTAACTTATACGGCCATACCATGCCAAAATCTGCAGTAAAATAGGTGCCTGCATTCTTAACAGCATCGTTGTGATAAGTAGAATTTATAATTCCTGAAGTGTTTTGAGCGATCAGGTTTTGTGTAATTGTAGAAATAAGATCATTTTTTGCCGTTAATATTTTATCCAGATTAGTTTTTATATAATCAATTTGTGCTTTATCAACAGCACTAGTAATTTTAGCTTTGATCTCCTCCAAGTCAGAAGCCAAATTATCAATCTCTGACATGTCTTTATAATCACCCCAATCATATTTCTCTAACTTATTATGTAATTCTGTTATTTTAGCTTTATCTAACTCAGATGGCAAATCTTTGAGCAATTCTTTATATGCTTTGGAGATATTTTTTATTCCATCTAGAAAATCCATAAATTCTAGTATTTGAGCTAAATAAAAATTTCTTAATTGTTCAGATCTAATTGGCACAAAACGATAATTGGAATTAATTCCATTTACAGCCTTTCTTCCTATTTCATTTAATAAATCTTGATTTTCAATAATAAAATTTTCATGAGAGTCTGTACTTTTAAGACTTATTTGGCCCAATTCTGAGAAGTAACTCCTAATAATTCCATCTTTTTTTAATTGTTCAGTTAATTCTTGTCTTTCAGTGCTATTAAGGGGTTTTAATTCACTTATTTCAAAGAAATAGTCCTTGTTTGGTTTTAATTGATTTAAAACTCCAAGTTTTGTCGTACGATTGTTGAAAGGCCCTCCTCCTTTTTCGTAGATAAATACAAGGTCTGAGCAATCTGAACAATTAAATAATTTTTCATTTGTAATAGTAGTTATTCCCTTTTTCTTTAAGGAGTGTTCTATTCTATTGGTATTTGGGATTTCCCTTATTTGCAAAAGGATAGATTCGGTACTAGGTTCAATATTTTTAAATATTATCTGAAATGTTTGATCAAACGGAAGCAATGAATTAAAACCTTCACTTTCGAAATCGTATTCAATTGATGGAGTTTGGGAATATGAGTGAGGTCCAACTCCAGTTAGTAATAAAGTAAGTAAAGAAAGTATTGAAAAGGGAGATTTATTCCTAATACAGTATGCCATAATCATTTTATTAATGACTGGTTACATTGAACAATAATTCCGTTAGAACAAACATACTAGCAACACCTTTTAAAGCAAATACCCAACCTTGGGCATTTTAAGCCCTATTTTTCAAATCAGATTGAATGAGAGCGCAAAATGAAATAGCTGAAGAGTGTTGTGGATGTTGAGTTTTTTATTGATGTTCTTGCGGTGTTGCTCGACAGTATAGCGGCTGATGAAGAGTTTCTCTGAGATTTTTAGATTGTTGAAATCTTTCGTTACCAAACGAACTATTTCCACTTCTCTTTTTGTAAGAGAATCGAATAATTTCCGATTTGATTCTCTAAAATCTTCCTGATCTTGGATACGCTGTAGTTTATGCCTGATTGAATCATCAATCTGATTCATCTCAATAAGATATTGAGTTATCAGGTTAGGCATCTGGGTTTAAATTAGGTTATTAAAGTATGTTACTTTTCCAATACAATTTAGCACAATATTGTTAACATCCAATCTTAAATTAAATAAAAGTGCCCAAATACAATGCCTATGAATACAAAAAATGTACGTGAATCCATAAACCAATCCTTATCTTTGTGTCAATCTTGACCTAACAATAAGAATAGAAAATGGCTTTAAGTAGTTTTGTATATATCGGTGATGTAGAAAATCTAAGTGATGCGAGATATGCTGCCGGAATGGGCGTGGATTTAGTTGGGTTTAGGCTCAATCCAAACGATGTAAAAGCACTGGATGCTGCAAAATTTAAAGAAATATCTGAATGGATCTCAGGAGTTAATATTGTTGGTGAATTTGGCAATGCTACTCCTAATGAGGTTTCCAAATTGCTCCCTGAGTTTGAGGTAGATTATTTATTGATAGAGGATGCGTCAATGATCAGGGATTTTGAACCTCTAAACAAGCCGCTAATCCTGCGTATTTCCATGAATGGAGATGATGCTTTGGACCTAGGGGCAACATTAAATTATTGTTCCGGCATGGTCGAATATTTCTTGTTGGAAAGTGACCAAAAAGAGCTCAAAACCCATGAAATAGAATTGATACAAACTTATTCCAAGCAGTTCCCGATTTTGCTAGGATATGGCATCACGGCAGATAACGCCAGCCAAATTATTTCCGGTCTTGATCTGAAAGGCGTCTCCCTCAAAGGCGCGGCAGAGATTAGACCCGGCTACAAGGATTTCGATGAGATGGCCGATATCCTGGAAGCGCTAGAGGTAGATTAAGTTTGCCTAAACCTAAATTTCAGGTACTTTATTTTATGCCCTTTTTCGGTAAACTGGATTTCATATTTCGTTTTAATTCCATGGTGGTCTGGGGCATATTTCGACGAATAAAGCTCCCAAGTGTATTCTAAATCCATGACATCGTCACGACTTTTGAGTAGATCCAACGTAAACTCAAACAATGCAGAATCATCTGTTTTTAAGTGAATCAAACCTCCCGGTTTTATAAGTTCCTTATAGATTTTAAGATATTTGGGGCTCGTCAGCCTACGGTGCTCATCGCTGTCCTTTGGTCTGGGATCAGGGTTGATGATCCAAATCTCACTAAATTCACCAGGCTTAAAAAACCTGTCTAAATGATCGATTTGTGTGCGCAAAAAAGCCACATTGTCGAGTTTTTCCAAACGTGCCTTTTTGCTGCCAATCCAGATTCGAGTGCCTTTTATATCTAAGCCGACAAAATTTTTGTTTTTATAAATCGCACCCAAACCCGTGCTGTACTCCCCCCGGCCACAGGCCAGTTCCAGGACAATATCATTTTCATTTTTAAAATGCTCGCTGTGCCAGTTTCCTTTGATGGTTTCAAAAACTTCCTTACCGCTCTGGATTACATTCCGGTTGATTTTGTTTTCTTCAAACCGCTGCTTTTTCTTTCTCAAGCCTTCAATTCATTTATTTCTGCTATAATAAAATTACTCCCGCCGATCAGGATCAAATCTTCCTTATCTGCTTTCGTTCGCGCTCGTGCCAATGCATCATTCACATCGTGAACGACCTCTCCAAAGCATTGAAAATCCATGGCTTTCTTTTGTAGTTCTTCTGCCTTCATAGCTCTTGGTACTTTAGCTTCGCAAAAATAGTAAAATGCATTTTTTGGCAAAAGTTTCCATATCCCATCTAAATTTTTTCCCATTACAGACCCCCAGATTATAATCAGGTTTTTGTAAGACATGTTGTGGATTTGATCTACAAAAAACTGAATCCCGGCACTGTTGTGTACCGTGTCGCAGATCGTAAGAGGATCTTTTCCAATTCTTTGCCAGCGGCCTAACAAACCGGTATTTTTCACCACATTAGAAAGTCCGTCGACAACCTTCTCTTGAGATAGATCAAAGCCATTTTGCTTTATAATTTCCAAAGTTTGCAATACACCAGCTATATTTTTCAATTGATATTTACCAACTAAATCTGTCTTCCCTACAAAGGATTCATTAGCTGAAATTACTTCAAAATCAAGATTGCCATTTCCTTCCCCTATGCGAAATATATTAACTATCTGATCTGCATAATAAATATCCGCCCCTAATTCTTTAGCTCGTTGATCGAAAACATAGGTGATTTCCGGTTGTGTTTCGCTGATCACCACTGGTATACCTGGCTTGATAATCCCGGCCTTCTCCCCGGCAATTTCCGGAAGGGTCTCCCCCAACATATCTGTATGATCAAGGCCTATATTTGTAATTAAGGAAACTAAGGGGATAATGACATTTGTAGAATCCAATCTGCCCCCCAAGCCAACCTCTATCACAGCCACATCCACATTTTGTCTGGCAAAGTACTCAAAAGCCATGACCACAGTAATTTCAAAAAAGGAGGGCTGAAGTTCTTCTATGGATTTTTGAAGCTTTTTGATAAAATCAACCACGAAAGCCTCTGAGACCTCTTCTCCATCTATTTTTATTCTTTCGGTAAAACTTTTAAGATGTGGTGAAGTGTAGAGACCTGTCTTGTACCCGGCAGATTGCAACACAGAAGCCAGCATGTGGGCGCTGCTTCCTTTGCCGTTGGTTCCTGCAACATGTATGGATTTAAAGGCCTTTTGAGGGTTGCCAAGGACCTCACATAGCTGTAGGGTATTGGTCAAGTCCTTTTTAAATGCCACAGCTCCTACGCGCTGGTACATGGGCAGGAGATCATACATATATTGCAATGTATCCTTAAAATCCATGGATTTTAATTACTTAGAATTGATGATGAAGGTGATTTTTCCTGTAGAAATCGGCGCAGGAATGGTATTGCCTGAGATAGGGCTGAATGTCAATTTTTCCACTTCTCGGCGGTAGAGTTGTTCTACTGTGGCGCTAACAGTTTTTTCCAAGGTTCTAACACCGATTACTTCACCGTTGTCATCCACTTTTATTTCAAAAACGATGCGGCCATTTTCCTTGGAGTTATCATTTGGATTGGGTGTATAATCCCAACGCCATCCAGCTAGATCTAGGCTTGGGCCTCCACCACCTCCACCACTTTTCCCATAAAGTGCTCTGGAGTCCACAGATCCTTTTGGATCACCAGCATCTCCTGCTTTGTTTTCTTTATTTCCCTGACTGGCCGATCCCGGGTACAACGCATTGCTATCCACTACCTTCTTCTCGACTTTAGGCTCTTCTTTGGGTGTTTCTACTTCAGGCTTAGAAATAGGTTTTGCTTCTTCCACGACCTTTTCCTTTATGGGCTCCACTGGTGTTGCCACCTCAGCAGGTTGAGTTTCCACAGGGCTATCTTCTTGTTGACTATCAGGCAATTCTTCGATGGCTGACTCCTCCACTGGTTGTGTTTCTACTGGATCTTCGATGATTTCTTCCTGTTCCTCCTCTATTTGTTCTTCCGGCTCACCCTGATCTTCTATTGTAGGTGGAGTTGGAGTTACTGTTGGTTGTTCAGCACCTGATCCGGCTTGTTCCATGCCAAAATTCAATTCGATACCATATTCCGGAAGTGGAGGGTCAGGTGCTTGCCAGGCCATAATGAAAAAAAAGAGCAAAATCACAAGTGCATGGATAGCAACAGAAACTATCCACCCCGTCCGTTTGTCCTTATTTTCCTTATCGAGTGACATTTATTTTGTTGGTGTGGTCGCTATGGAAACTTTGGCCTTTAACGAAGTAGCAATACTTGCCACATCTACCAAATATTCGACCGGCACGCTTTTATCTACATGTAAAACGACTACGCCTTCTTTTCCTTGCAAGGCTTTCGCTAATTCTATTTCTATCAAATCCCGTGTGACCCGCTGATCATTTACATAAAACTTAAGATCAGGAGTTATTGTTACACTGACGCGCTGCATCACAATGGTAGAACTCTTGCTAGAAGGCAAATTGACAGGCAGACCTGACGGGGTGATAAATGTAGATGTCAGCATAAAAAATATCAATAACAGAAATATAATGTCTGTCATCGATGACATACTAAAAGCAGTATCCACTTTATGTTTGCTCTGTAAAGCCATGGCCTATCGAGGTTCTTGTAACAAATCTATAAAGTCAACCGAGGTGAATTCCATGCTGTGTACAACCTTCTGCACCCTGGTCACCAAATAATTATACCCCAGATAAGCAATGATCCCCACAAACAGCCCTGCGGCTGTAGTCAGCATAGCTTCGTAGATACCTGCCGAAAGCAGTTTTGGGCTTACGGCACCTTCTTCCTGTGCTATGGCAATAAATGCGCGGATCATACCCGTGACTGTCCCGAGAAACCCGATCATCGGCGCTGCACCGGAAATGGTAG
>JAUHYU010000166.1 GCA_030426345.1 Bacteroidia bacterium | reverse complement strand
AGCCTACTTGCTGTATGCTGGTGATGGGTATGTCAAACTTTTTAACAAGTTTGGAATCATGGATTTTGGTATCTTTTTCACTAAAATATTTATCTACAGATTCCTGCTCGGGTATAAAAATATTGGCTCGAACATGTTCTAGAAAAGAGATATCCTTAACAGGTATATAATCCTTGGATTTTGTTTTGTATCCATAGTCGTCTTCAAAATCAAGAGGAGGGACTGTGTTTGGTAATATAAAATTTCCATTGATCCTAACTTCCTTTATATCCATCGATTGAGAAAATACAATGAAGGGAGTGAACACTAAGGCTAAGATTATTTTTCTCATAGGTAATTTGTTTTTTGGTTCTAATACCCACTGCAGACAGATTACTACTATCTTATCTCAAGAAATTAAGAATGTCTACATGAAAAAATTGTAAATCATTTTTCGATTAGAAAGTAGAATAGGTGCTGAATTACTAAGGTGATACATACCAAATTCATTTTAAAAGCATCTAAAATCCATTAGATTGGTTGGTGAAATGTGGGTGACGTGCATCTCAATTGTTGTAGCCATGCGCTAAATGACAATAAAGAATTAGAGAAATGGGAGCGCATTACCATCATTAACATCGAAAATCACGGGGGATTTTTACAGTCATGTTTATATCTTGATGAGTTCATATACAAACTTATAATAGGCAGTACAAAAAAATATGACTAATTCCGACTATAATACATAATGGAAGAAAAAATTAAAATATTCTTGTTTGATCCAACAGTGGGGAAAATTGCATCCATCCTTGTTGGCTTGGCAGTCATTTGGATTATTATAAAAGCGATTCAACGTAACTTGTTTACTAAAATAAAAGATACGGACAATCGCTACAGAGCAAAGAAATTTAGCGGTTTTATTGGTTATGTATTGACCATTTTGCTGCTAACAATTGTTTTTAGTGACAAACTTGGGGGATTGACTGTCGCATTAGGAGTTGCAGGCGCGGGGATTGCATTTGCAATGCAGGAATTGATAGTCTCATTTGCTGGTTGGGTAGCTATTATGTTTGGTGGTTTTTTTAAAATTGGCGACCGTGTCCAACTTGGAGGAATTAAAGGAGATGTGATGGATATTGGTGTGATACGCACAACAATTATGGAAACTGGACAATGGGTTGATGGTGACTTATATAACGGAAGGATAGTTTTAATTGCAAACAGTTTTGTTTTTAAAGAGCCAGTATTTAACTATTCTGGAGATTTTCCATTTTTATGGGATGAAATAAAAATTCCCGTACAATATGGCAGTAATTATGAACTTGCAAAAGAGATACTTGAACAAGTGGGTAAAGAAGTTGCTGGTGACTTGAGTCAAAAATCAAAAGAAAAATGGAAATCTTTGCAAGACAAGTATCGTTTAGAAGATGCACAAACGGAATCTATGGTTTCATTAATTGCCAATGACAACTGGGTAGAATATACTTTGCGTTATATCGTAAATTACAAAAAGCGTCGTGTAACTAAATCTGAATTATTTACTCAAATACTTAAAAAGGTTGAAGCTACTAATGGGCAAATAAAATTTGCATCAGCAACGTTTCAATTGGTTGATGTGCCCGATCTTAAAGTAAAAATAGCAGAAGATAGAAAAGGAGATTGAAAAATAATTAATAGATATCCTCCCACAGCGCAAGCATCCGCTAGTGTCAATGCACCTTGAAAAAAGCATCAAAAATCCATGAAACCACAACCAAGAAAAAAATCACCACGATTCATTCATGGAATTTTGAACCTTTTTTATTCATTCCAACCCGGAAGGGAGACCGAGGTTTGATAGTTAGAATAGTTGTATAATGGGTTTCTTTTCGGTTTGTAGAGCTTACCACTTTTTGGGCTGTCATCTTGTGTATAAACCCATATTTCATTGGGGTCCCAAGTCACTATTTCATCCCTGGAGTCACCGGTAATATCCATAACTGCATTGCACATGTCCGGATGTCCATCATCGGGAAAATCAAGTACTTTTCGTCCCCGGCCGTCATAAGCACCTCCTATATCCACATTTGTATTGAGTAGATAGAATTCTTCCGATTTGCCAGTCCAGTTGAGTGGCAAGCACATGCTGCCATATTGGTTAGGCTCAAACTCATGGTAAATTTTATTGTCAGAATCATACAGATGAATAATTCCCTGATTTCCCCAATAATTCACAGAGACAGATTCCAAACCCGGCTTGTCGTCGCGAAAATTGGCAATCGCAGGATTTTGCACATGGCCTATGTAATAATGGTTTGTAACGTTGCCACTCATGTCTGCAAAAAACATGCCCTCGTCGCTCGCTGCGCAAAGTAGCCTTGGTTCTTCATCGCTATTAAACTTTACAATAGCTACGCCATCTGCATGGTCTGAAATGGTTTTATCCAATGACCACAATTTATCTCCATTGTCATCAAACAAAGTATAGCCCATCATCAATTCGTCTTTTCCATCCTTATCGACATCGTAGGCGTATGGATAATGGCCGGTATTGCATTCGCTTTTCCATAGCAACTTCAGTTTGCTGTCGAATGCCCAAACATAGGCGTACCTATCTTTGAGGATTATATCACCATCGTAACCCTGGCCCTGCAAATCACAGAAATAAAGGCAATCTCCCAAGATTCGTTCAAAAATATTCTGTCCTCCAGAGGTAGGTTTTCCGCCAGGCGTCAGGGGAGTTGGTATCTCATATTTTGTTTTTCCTGTGCTGGCATCCGCTACGATCAATTTTTGATTCATACAATAAATCACCTCATTGACGCCGTCATTGTCAAGATCATGAATTTGGAAGGCTACATCGCTGGTTAGGTTGTTTTTCCATGGATCCGGCTTGCCTATTTGCCATAGCTTTTCGCCATCAAACGTCATGGCTGTGAGGCAACTCAACTCGCTGTTTCTGTCTTTAGGCCCATGATGAACTACTTGCCCGATCAAGACATCAATAGTACCATCTTTGGTCAAGTCGCCAAAGCGCAAATTCCTTCCAACCCCAAAATCCTTGGTTTTTATACTTTTCCATAAAACCGGTTTAGGGTTTTTATCCCTCAAAGATTGCTCTTCCCGATTGGTTTCTGCCCTATGGCTTTCAAATTTGGTTTTGTCCTGAGCACTGGAACTGACTTCAATTGCACCAAAATATGCTGGGCCATCAGCCAAAAAACCGACTTTTCCTTGGTCATAAGTGTCATCGATCGCTTCAAACGATGGGCCATTTTCGAAGCTTGCGACAATGTGGTTCCCGTTCACTTCTATCGTTACGTTGATGTCTTCACCAACTTTATATTCAAAAGGTTGGGAAGCCAATTCCTTTTCGAATGGCTTGTGAAAAGCCGTGGCATGTTTCACCATTTTTAGATAGGCCACGTTTTGTTTAACCCCCACGAAATAGTAGCATCGATCGTTTTGGTAGCGGAAAACAATCCCACTTTGTTTTTCATTTTCCAATAAGCCAAAAGAGGTTTTGATGGTATAGTTCTGCCACAATTCATCGCCCGCAACCATGATCGGATGCCAGTGATTATTTGGATTCACGCCCTTTTGCCATAATGTTTTTTTGCCATTTATTTCCCGGACATACCAAGACGCCGGCAGATTGGATCTGAAGGATGAAATGGCCCAATTTCCCCTGGGCTTTCCTTCCGGCACATAATGATATTCCATATGGGCTCCTACCTCGCTGTTAAAAGGCCCACGGGACAGCCCGCTGTAATCATCAGATAGCAATATGGAATTTTCTGGATTCTGGTGGCTGGCAGAAATCAAGACGGTTATGATGACAAGTGCAATAAATATTTTGCTCATAATTTTTGGGTAATTATAATTGAGCTAATAATATAATTTTATCCC
>JAUHYU010000088.1 GCA_030426345.1 Bacteroidia bacterium | reverse complement strand
ACAGGGTGGATGGGATTCGGAATTCACTAAGTTTAAAATCCCTGATATGCCATTTAACGAAGTTTATATACAACACAAGGAACTTTTGGAAGGGTTAGAAACCAAAGGAGAAAGCTTGCTTGCTACGTGGTGCATTACAAACCGAGATTTATTGAAGCAGCAGAACATGGGGTGGATACCCATTTACTATGAAGAATTAGTGCTTGACCCTGAAGCGCAATTCAAAAAAATATTTAGCGAATGGAATATTGCTATGCCAAATGAATTATCAAATAAATTCGATCTTTGGAGTTCTACTGCTTTAGACTCCGGTCAGTCTTATAATCAAGAAAGTCAACTGAATAAATGGAGAAATGATTTTTCAACCATGGAATTAGGTAGGTTTCAAGCCATTCTGGATTATTTCGATATTACGACCTACTCTACTTCACAGACTAAGCCGTTACATTTAATTTGATAGATCAATATAAACCCCGCAATAAAATACCGTTTAAAATATTCCATAGAATTACTACCTTGCCACCAAATAATATTCTGCCAGTTACGTGAACCATTCTCATAATATGGATGACATTGACAAAAGGATTCTGGAAATTTTGCAAGAAAGGGCAAAAATTACCAATGCCAAATTATCAGAAGAAATTGGCCTTTCACCGGCACCTACTTTGGAAAGGGTGAAGAAGCTTGAGCAATCAGGTATTATTAGCAGTTATCATGCAAAGGTAGATATTGAAAAAATAGGTCTTGGCGTGACAACCTTTGCTTTAGCAACCCTAAATGGTCACAATCGCACCAATATTGAAGGATTTGTGGAGGCTATTCAAAAAGTTCCGGAAGTGGTGGAGTGCCATCACATTACGGGGGCTGGAGATTTTATTTTAAAGGTTGTGGCCAAAGATATTCCTTCCTATCAAAAACTGATGCTTGAAAGATTATGTGATATTCCACAAGTGGACCATATGCAATCGATGGTGATACTTTCAACTTTTAAAGACAGCAAAGTAGTCTCAATTCCATAAATACCTTGCAATGACTGATACCAAGAACGAAATATTGAATGAACAGCAGATTCGACAAAAAATAAGTCGGATAGCCTATGAAATTTACGAGCACAACTATCTTGAAAAAAAACTCTATATCGCCGGGATTCCCAGCGGATATTCATTGGCTAAATTGCTGGTCGCGGAATTAAAGAAAATTAGCCCCTTTGAAATAACCTTGATAAAAATTGATTTTAACCGGGAGAAAATATCAGCAGATTCTATCAAGGTGGATTACAGTCCCCAAGAGTTGAAAGGAAAAGTGCTGATATTGGTAGATGATGTGCTGCATACGGGAAAGACGTTTTTGCACAGCCTGAGGCCATTTTTAGATGTAAATGTAAAAAAAATTGAAACTGTAGTTCTGGTAAATAGAAGCCATAAACTTTTTCCAATATCTGCTGACTATACAGGATATGAACTTTCCACTACGCTAAAGGATCATATAGAGGTGGTGCTGGAACCAGGGAAATTTGGCGTTTTTCTTTATTAATTTTCTCAGCTTACATTCTAATTATACGAACAAATAAATAATTTATATGTCCACCAAGTTTTCCGATATCCGCAGAGTTACTACGCATCAACTACAGGCTATGAAGCAGGCAGGGGAGAAGATTTCTATGCTTACTGCTTATGATTTTTCTATGGCAAGGATAATAGATGCTGCTGGGATTGATATCATATTGGTGGGGGATTCTGCTTCAAACGTGATGGCTGGTAATGAAACGACCCTACCTATCACGTTGGATCACATGATCTATCATGCCACCTCGGTTGTAAAGGCGGTAGAAAGGGCACTGATTGTAGTCGATATTCCATTTGGTGCGTATCAGGGGAGTTCTCAAGAGGCATTGAGGTCTTCTATTCGTATTATGAAAGAGTCAGGCGCACATTCCGTGAAGATGGAGGGAGGAATTGAAATTAAGGAATCTGTTGAGCGGGTATTGAGTGCTGGTGTGCCGGTGATGGGACATCTCGGACTAACCCCGCAGTCCATTTATAAATTTGGAACATATAGTGTCCGTGCCAAAGGACAAATTGAAGCTGATCAACTGATGGAAGATGCCTTGGCTCTTCAGGAGTATGGATGCTTTGGTATCGTGTTGGAAAAGGTGCCAGCCACACTTACTAAAAAGGTTGCTGCGAAATTATCAATTCCTGTTATAGGTATCGGGGCGGGGCCTGATGCGGACGGTCAGGTCTTGGTAATGCACGATATGTTAGGTATCAATAAAGAATTTAACCCTAGGTTTTTGCGGAGGTATGCTGATTTACATACAATAGTTACTGGTGCTGTGGAGGAATATATCTCGGATGTGAAATCGGGAAGCTTTCCAAGTGATAAAGAAAGTTATTGATCATTTTCAAAATTGAAATCCATACTCTTCATCACTCCTTATCCCAAAGATGTTGCTCCTTCGCAACGATTTCGGTTTGAGCAATACCTCGAACTGCTTGAGCAAAATGATTATAAGATAGAGGAAAGGTCCTTTTGGTCAGAAAAGGGATGGACGTTGCTTTATGAAAAGGGAAATTTGTTTGCAAAAATCGCTACTTTTATTTCGGGTGTTTTCAGAAGAGTTGCCTTGCTATTTTCCATTCATGGATTTCAATATGTTTTTATTCATAGGGAAGCCTTGCCCGTTGGCCCACCCCTAATAGAATTTATCATTGCGAAGATTCTAAAGAAAAAAATCATATACGACTTTGACGATGCGATATGGTTACCAAACACCTCATCACAAAATAGCCTTGCAAAAGGGCTGAAATTCCATGGAAAGGTAAGGCATATTTGCCGATGGGCATGGAAGGTGAGTTGTGGCAATTTGTTTTTGGCAGATTTTGCAAGACAATACAATCCCAATGTCTGCATCATGCCTACCACTATCGACACCTCCTATCATCTGCCGGCTAAAAAAAACACTAAAAACACTCAAATTTCCATAGGCTGGACGGGAACGCATTCTACCACAAAATATCTCAGCACGATGGTGCCGCTGTTTCAAAAGTTGCAAGAAAAGTTTTCGATCAATATCATCATCATTTCCAATCAAAAACCGGATTGGGACTTTGAGGCATATGAATTCATTAAATGGCAAAAAGAAAAGGAAATTGAGCAATTGAACAAAATTGATATCGGCATCATGCCTTTGGAAGATACCTCTTGGGAAAAAGGAAAATGTGGCTTTAAAGCACTTCAATACATGGCATTGGGAATACCTGCCGTAGTGTCGAATGTTGGGGTCAATAAAGCCATTATAAACCATGGAGTAGATGGGTATTTGTGCGATTCACTTTCAGAGTGGGAGCAACATCTTTCAGAGCTCATTTCAGATGTCTCTTTGCGAAAATCAATTGGAGATCAAGGCAGACAAAAAGTGATCGAGTTCTATTCTGTGTCAGCCAATGAGACTCGTTTTTTATCACTTTTTGAATAATAAAGCAAAATAAAAAGTCCGGATACAAAGTATGGAAATAAAGGTATTTTATACCTGGCTAATGACCCGAAGTTATATGTAGAGATACCTACAGCAAAGGCAAATACTATGGAAAAGGCAAAGCAGAATAATAACACAGGCTTGGTAGTAATTAGAGAAAATGCTTTTCCAACTCCTACCTTGTAAAAGACATAAATGGTAAAAATCAACAAAGCCAGAGATTCCAAAGCAGACAGCAACATTACAATATTATTCACTTCCCATAAATGCGGCCGGTACAAGCTGACCCATACCGCTTGGGGAAATTTCCGTATCATTCCCATCGGGCTATAGTCAAAATCACCAAGCATATATGCCGATCCACCCTCACGCTCGCTCACATAGTGAATCCACTCCGCTGTGATTTTGGCAGTGTTTCCGAGCTTATTGATATCATATCTCGAATTGTCTTCACCGACTTTTAAAATAGTATAATAACCAATAAACCCCGAAATGATCAGGAGAAGAGGGGCAACCATAAGTTTCAGAACTACATTTTTCAATTTGCTAATCCTTGTAGAAAATAACCATAAAATAGCGGCTGGTAGAAAGCAAAGTAATATGTAGATCTTCACTACATATATTGTATAAAGGGATAATGTCAAAATCAGAGATACAAGAATGATATGCTTTTTTGCAATTAGAAGGTAATAAATGCAAAAAGTGGCCCAACCCAGCGCACCCAACGTAATGGTGTCCTTTAATATTCCGGATCCCCAAAAAAACACAGAAGGTATAAACAAAACTGCTACAGCTATGCCAAAGTGTTGACGGGGGTGCATCTTACAAAAAGTATGAAAAAGAGCCCATAACCCGCTAAAACTAATTGCCGCAAAAAGGCATGCTGTCGCAGAGTAGGTATGAAATGTCAATATATCCAATAGACCTGCGACCCTCACTACGTAGTAAGAGGAAAGATCACCATAGGTATAAATTTTTGAAGCATATTGAAAAGTATCAGGAGCGTAATCAGCCCCTGCAAATATAAGTTTGAAAGCCAAAGCAGGACGGTCTTGAAAAGCCTCCCAAATGTATTTACTTCCGTAAGTAAAATATGTAAAAGTGTCACCTCCCCCATAATAGAACTGATATATCAACCCTACAGCAATGGCTCCAATAATTTTGATTGTGAGCCCTGGGATGTAATATCGTTTTGTGGATTCTGTTGTAACTAGGGGTCTGATAAAATACGCTAAGGCATAAATAATGGAAAGGACAATTGGTGTTATAAAAAAGTCTTTAATCTCCATCGTCATTCAGCGATTTCAGGTATTCCTTGGCTTTTTTATTAGCATCATTTTTGTTTTTGGAATTCTTCCTGACGGTTTTCAGGCATTCCTTTGCGTTTTTAGTATCTCCTCTTTTATCATATATTCGAGCCATCCCAATCAGCGAATATAGGTAATAGCCCGATTCGTAAGCTTTGATCTGTTCCGCAAATTCTATGGTTCTTTGATAATAATAAAATGCTTTGTCTTCATCTAAATTGGATTCCCAAATTCTTGCAATGTAAAAACAAGCGTATCTGCCACTTGTTGCTTCGTAGCCAATATAGCCGCTGTCGATTTTCATAAGCATATCTTCTGCCAACATTTTTGCTTTGGCCAGTCGGCCGGTGTGAAATAGCAGTTGGGTATAATATCTCTGAAAATATGCATTGTTTGGGTACGTTTGGTGCAGGTATTCTGATTCATACAAGGCTCCTTGGGGGTCATTTTCTTCTGTAAATAAAATGCGCATAAGCCAATACTGGGCTTCCGTCCTAGTGTAAAATGCATTGTGGGCCACTTCCCTCAATTGGTTTAAACCCAATTCTTTATCGCCTTTGTCAAACAAGATTAGGAACGGACGCAGTTGCGGATAATTTTCTGGAATCCACACCGAAAAGTAGTTGTACAATCCATCACCAAATAGCAGCTCAGGACTCAGTTCGTCCTTACTCCGGCAATCGTCCAAATAGTTGAGCGCTTTGTTGGCATGGCCTGCCGCCTTCAGCCATTTTTTCCGCTCAGACAGTAGCCGAGCCTCGAAACCATAAGCGGCTGCAAGAAAAAATGCACCCTCAACTTTCATAGAACCTACCTCGTACAACTGCTTCGCTTTCATAATGGATGTGTCCATGTAGGCATAGAAAGTTTCGTCATATGTCTCTACGTCAAGATTGGGCATGATACGCCACCAAGCGTTGAGTCCCATCAAAAAATAGGGGAGGGGATGCTCTTTGTACTTTTGTTTTAGCCAGTGAAACTGCTTTGCTGCTTCCCTAAATTTGAAGTTGTACATGTCATTTAAAGCTTGAGTAGCTTCAATCTGCACATACATATCAGCAATTAGCAGCGAGTCTTTACCGTCTTCGGCATGACTCTGGTTTGAGAATGCTAGTAGGAACAATATGGCACTGAAACATAATATGGGCCACTTGTTTTTTTTCATCATGCCAATAAATATATGTTAATTTTAAATAGCCACAAAAACATTAAAAAGTCTCTTAACTTGGAAATTGTTCGGCCGAGGTCTGATTTTTGGTAATAACCTCTAAAACGCAATTGTTTTCTTAAAATTTGAATTTAAACCTAAATGTTGAAAAATAAATACCCGTTTGTAAGTATTATACATGATCTTTTAGATATACGCAAAATTCATTTCTTTTTTTTGCTTTGCACGCTTTCCTTTTTGATTCTTTTCATAAAAAAAACATTTATAGAATACGAAATTACTGCCTTTCAGATTTTGGATGAGCGAGGTGAATTGGGACTTTTCAAAATGATATCTGCATTGCAGTATTTTTCGATTCCTGCGATTTACATTATCAAATTTACTTTTATTGCTTTTTTTATTTGGATAGGAAATTTTGGTTTCGGTTATAAAATCACGTATGCCAATTGCTGGCATATCGTCATGGTTTCTGAGGTTATTTTTATCGTCCCGGAATTGATTAAGGTATTTTGGTTTATGCTGGTAGATACAGACCCCAATCTTGCCGCAGTGCGCGCATTTTATCCTCTGTCTCTCATGCAGTTTTTCGATTATGAAAATCTTGCTGGTAAATGGCACTATCCTTTCAAATCCTTAAATCTCTTTGAGGTGGTGTATTGGCTGCTGCTTGTCGCAGGTATATATGTAAAATCTCATGAAAACTACTCAAAATCCATGGTTGTAGGAATATTTGCCTATGTAGTTCCGTTTATTTTTTGGCTAGGGTACTATGTGCTGGTTTACAAATAATCGTGTAAAAAGCCTCGAAAATCCATGAGCCATATTTTGAAACTTAAATACCCTCAATTCTAATAATATTTACTAATTTCGCGGGTTAAATAGGAGAATAATGCAAAATTATAAGAAAATAAATAATATTTCAGGCTGGTTGATCTTTGCCATTGCGACCTTGGTGTATTGGCTCACCGTAGAGCCTACTGCCAGCTATTGGGATTGTGGAGAATTTATTGCAGTTTCTTACAAGTTGGAAGTGCCCCATCCTCCGGGAGCCCCATTATTTCTGCTAATTGGTAGAATCTTTTCATTTTTTGCTTTTGGCAATGTCGAGAACGTGGCGTACTGGATCAATATCGCCAGTGTACTAGCCGGGGGTTTTACAGTACTATTCCTATTTTGGTCGCTTACACTTTTAGGTCGTAAATTATTTGATGTTGAAAAGGGAAAGGAAACCCTTACTCAAACTGTTTTGTTGATGGGAGGAGGGGCGATTGGAGCCTTGGCTTGCACATTTGCAGATTCAGTTTGGTTTTCAGCTGTTGAGGCGGAGGTGTATGCCATGTCTGCATTTTTCACCGCGTTTGTCGTTTGGGCCGTATTGAAATGGGAAGTCATTGAAGATGAGAGCTTAGCTAATAAATGGATCATTCTAATCAGTTATATGGTGGGGCTTTCTATTGGCGTTCACCTTTTGAACTTAGTTACGATTCCGGCACTAGGGCTTATTTATTATTTCAAAAAATATAAAGTTTCTCGAAATGGAATCATCGCGTCTTTGTTGGTTTCCGGTTTTTTGGTAATACTAATCAACAACATAATCATTCCAGGGTTTCCCTCTGTTGCAGGTTCGTTGGAAATCTTTTTTGTAAATTCCATAGGGTTGCCATTTGGTTCAGGGGTGATCCTTTTTATATTGATTTTGATCTCAGCCTTGGTATATGGTATTTACTATTCCAACGTTAAGGAAAAAGTCTTATTAAATACCGCCTTACTAAGTTTTGCATTTATTTTGATTGGATATTCTTCGTATACTTCGCTGGTAATACGATCAAATTACAATCCTCCAATTGATGAGAATAACCCAGAGAATATCATGTCCTTTGTTTCCTATCTTAAGCGAGAGCAGTATGGTTCAAGACCATTGCTATTCGGACAATATTTTGATGCCCAAATCAAAGATCAAAAGCAGGGTGCTGCAGTATATACAAAAGGGGAAAAGAAGTATGAAATATCGGATCGTAAGATAGATTATGTTTACGACAGCAAGCGATCTACCATATTGCCACGGGCGTACAGTTCTGATCCCAGGCATGTGGCATTATATCGGCAATACATGGGTTTGAAGGATAATGAAAATCCAAACTTTGTGGATAATATCAAATTCATGCTGACTTATCAAGTTGGGCACATGTACATGCGGTATTTCCTATGGAATTTTGCTGGTAGAGAAAGTGACCTTCAGCATGCCACATGGCTGGCTCCGTGGGATGAGTTGAAAGATATTCCGGCTGAATTTGCCAACAACAAAGCCAGAAATAATTTTTTCTTACTTCCATTGTTGCTTGGAATATTGGGTATGTATTTCCAATATAATCGAAAGAAGAAAGATTTTTTCGTGCTCTTATTGCTTTATTTCCTTACAGGGATTGCACTAGTGTTATACTTGAATTCGCCCCCAGTAGAGCCTAGAGAACGTGACTATATATATGCGGGGTCGTTTTATGTATTTGCCATGTGGATTGGCATTGGTGCTATGGCCGTAGGTAGATGGATGTCCGAAAAAATGGGCAATGGAGTAAAAGGAGCTTCAATCGGTGTTGCGTTATGCTTGATAGTTCCGGCAATTATGGCATATGAGGGTTGGGACGACCACAACCGGTCAGGCAGGTATTTTTCTGTGGATTCTGCTAGGAATTTTCTAGCATCTTGTGAACCCAATGCTATTTTATTTACCGGAGGAGATAATGATACTTTTCCTTTGTGGTACATTCAGGAAGTAGAAGGCTATCGAACAGACGTAAGAGTAATTGTGCTGAGCTATTTTAATACAGATTGGTACATAGACCAAATGACGCGTAAGGCTTATGAATCGCAGCCACTACCTTTCTCGCTTACATCTGAACAATACAAACAAGGCGGGCCAAATGACTATTTGCCATATTATGAAAACCCAAGCATCAAGGGTGCGGCTATCAATGTGAACCAGTATTTGAAGCTGATTCGTGACGGTCATCCGGGATTGCAGATTCCTACAAAATTTGGAAAATACAACTCAGTCCCATCAAAATCCCTGTTTTTAAATATTGATACGACAGATATTAAGAGCCGCAATATCGTTCCCGAGAATAAATACCCATATTTGGCCGATAAAATGGTTTTTAACCTGAAAAAAGGAGGATTGGAAAAAAACACTTTGATGATTTTGGATTTAATTGCCAGCAATAATTGGGAGCGCCCGATTTATTTTAACAATACTTCTCTGCAGGGTGTAAGTGTAAATCTGAATGATTATGTGGTTCAGGAAGGAAATGCCTACAGACTATTACCGCTCAAAAACCCAAACCCAAGAGTAGAGTTTGTAGATACAGACGTAATGTTCGAAAATGTGATGGAAAAATTCAGGTTTAGGGGCTTGAACGACCCAAAGGTATATAACTCCATTGATCACAGGAATTTTGCATTGAATCATAGATCTACCTTCAACAGCCTAGCCAATGCACTTATTCGAGAAGGTAAAATGGAAAAAGCTAAAGAGGTGATTTATAAGTCTTTAGAGGCAATCCCGGACAATTCCATTCCGTATGATTATACATCATCTCAGATGGTTAAATTGTTATATCGTGTGGGAGATATGGATAAAGCAAAAGAAATAGCTATGACGATTGGTGAGCGAGCCAACGAGGCATTGAATTATTTTGAGGAGTATAATATTTCCATAGGAAACGAGGCTCAAAAGAACCTGATGATTCTCAATGATCTAGTCAATACCATGAAGGCTGAAAATGAAAATGAACTGGCTCAGAAATTTGAAGAGTACTTAGTAAAGCATTATTCCATGGTTAATTCATAGCAGCGTCTAGTCTAGCCCCTGCTTTTCTCTTTTCAAAAACTACTGCCTAATTCAGTAAGTGGTGGTTTGCATTGGAAGTGACCCAAATGAATACAGCTTATATGAAAAAACTGATATGCATTCTCTGCTTGATTGGAATTTCCTTTTCACTTTCAGCACAAGACCTTGGGTTGTCTTTCTCATATTTTATTCCAAAAAACGGTTATTTTTCCGTGCCAGTCACGCCATTTTCCATTCGAGGCGTTGGCGTGGATATCAATCGATTTTTTTCAATAGAATCAGGTTTTACGCTTTACCGGATATCGGGTATGGGAGTGACTGAACTGCCTTTTGAATCAAGGAAGCCATTGATCGGGCCATTCTTCTCATTAATGGTGCCACTGGAAGGCGTGATCACTTTCAATTTTCAAAACCAGGCAATTAAGCTAAAAGGGGGTGGTTTTGCATTTTATAATTTTGGTACTAAGATCAACGAAGGTAATTTGGATAGGGAGTTGATGGATTATTTTCAGTGGGAAGTGCTCAATTCGGATTTCACAGTCAGTAATAACCTTGGGTATGGGTATCATACGGGAATAGAATACATTATTTACTTCTCAAAAAAGTTTGGGATAAGCCTGGAGGCTTATTATATGTCGGGTATGTCTCCTCTGGAGATGAAAGGAAGTTACAAAGGTGTCTCCGAAAGTGGCGGTATAGAAAATGGAGTTGCTGATTTTGATGAAGCTCAATTGGATTTTACAGGATATGAGCTATCCGTTGGGGTGATTTTTTCTCCATAAACCATCAAAAATCGATAAAAAAAGGCTGGTTCATTGAAACAGCCTTTTTCCCAATTACTTTGATTTTTTTACAAAAGGAATGTAACACCAATTGTTCCACCACTGAGTTGGCTTCCTCCACCTACTTCAAGGTTTATACCAAGATTATCCTTAATAAAATATCTGGCGCCAAGATGTATTCCAACGCCAATCCCTCCGCTGCCGAAACCGTAAGCTGTTGTAGCAGATGTGCTTGCTATTCTGGCATTCGAATCGGGGGTGATTACGTTTCCATTTCCTCCGTTGTCAGTCCATTTTCCGTTTGCGACAACGTAACCCAAATTGACCCCTGCATAAAAATCCCATTCATCTGTAACTTCCAACAATTCATTAAAATGGTAACTTCCCCTAGCATTAATGCTAAAAAGGGTGGTTTTCCACTTAGAAGAGCCATAAGTATCTGATTTTGTTTGGAACGAAAGTCCGCCACCTACAGTGATATTGTCTGCGACCGGAGCCTCATACCGGGCAAAAATAGGAATGCCCCAACTTGAAAAGCCAACGCCCGCTGTAATCATGCTTACACCGTTGGAATGTGGGTTAAACTGTGCGTAGCTGTTAGCAGAAAACAACATGGCAAGGACAAAGGAGGAAATAATAAGTTTGTTTTTCATAATAAAGGTAGTAGAGTGTTTAGTCTAAAATATTCAGAAATAGGCTTTTGAAGCCTATTTCTGAATGAGTTATTTTTTATAAAAGGAATGTAACACCTATGGTTCCACCACTAAGTACGCTACCTCCACCTACTTCGAGGTTTATTGCGAGATTGTCCTTTACAAAGTATCGTCCACCCAAATGAACTCCAACACTAAATCCACCACTTCCAGTCCCGCTGTATGATCCAGTAAAGCCATTTCCGTCATATTTTTGATTCCAGACATAATATCCGAGGCCAACACCAGCATAAAAGTCCCATTCATCATTTACTTCTAACAATTCGTTAAAGTGATAGCTACCTCTTGCTGTAATACCAAATATTGTATGTTTCCATTTAACAGTAGAATAATTTTCTGACTTCGTTTGGAACGAAAGGCCGCCGCCTACCGTGATGTTGTCTGCTACAGGAGCCTCATATCTTGCAAAAATTGGGACACCCCAACTTGAAAATCCAATACCCGCCGTAAGCATACTTACTCCATTGGCATATGGGTTGAACTGGGCATAGCTGTTGGCAGAAAACAGCATAACTAAGGCAAAAGAAGCAATAATAAGTTTGTTTTTCATGTGATAAAGATTTAGTAATTGTTATTAGATATAGTTAATTAGTTGTTATTCTCTGTGCAATTTAAAGAGAGTTTTTGAAATGCTTCTGCAATTAGCCGTGCATTTTCAATATCCCTAGCTTTTAATTCAAGATTGTGGGTATAGCCGGAGTTGCTACCCTGTTCCGAAATCTCGATAAGCTTTTTTTCGCCTTTGATTTCCAAATACACCATTGCAAGTTGGCCTTTGGAATTAAACTTTGTCTTATAATTGTTGATGTCTTGCATGTCAAACGTATAGTGAAATGTCTTATCTTTTGTTACATCATGTTCTTCATAGGTCAGCTTACACGGATTTGATTCATCAGGAGTAATTTTCAGTTTGTATGCATCATCACCGATTACTACCTCTGTAAATGCATTTTCTAAAAAAGACACACACTGCTCTTTGGAAGGATTTTCTACTCCGGAAACTATTTGAGGTTGGTAGGTCTCTTTCGCTTTTATGACCATTTTTTTCAATGTTCCTTCCAACACACGAGCGGCTTCTATGTCATCTGCCCAAATTGTTATTTTATCCAAGTATTTGCCTGCTTCCCCTCCTTTATTATATTGAATCAGATTTAGGTTGTCATTTGTATGTATTTCTACCGGGACTTTATCTCCTTTAATGTCGAAACTAATACTGTTTTCATTAATATCGACCATATTGATCTTGTAGGTTTCTAACTCTCCCTGATCAACGCTAAATGTGGCTAAGTAAGGTTGTGCCTCATCATAGTCAAATGTTTGCTTTGCAAAAAAATCTCCAATAGCAATATCGGTCAAATTGGATTTGAAAAAGGCGTTCAAGTCACTCAATGAAGAAATCCCATCTAACTTGCTCAGCTCATTGGATTTCAACTTTTCTGCTTCTTTGGTATACAATTCTAATGCCGCTTTATACTTTCTAGCTTCTTCGACGTCTTCTATATATATATCAAAACTATTAACATAATTTTCCTTTTCCCCATTTTCAAACACCTCGATCAACTTCTTTTTACCTTTAGTCTGGCCACTCACAAGCACAAATTCACTTTTTGTATTAAAGTCAATGGTTGATGGGTTAATATCCATGGCATTGAAATTATATTTCATGTTTTTTCCGTCTTTTTCGATTACCACATCAAAAGAGCACATTGCCTTAAAAGCTTCATCCACTGAGAATTGTTGATCCCAAGCCTCATCATTAACAGATACTTTTTTAGTGTTTTCCTTAAGGAAATTAATGGCGTTATCGAGGTTTGGCTCGCCGCCTAAAATTGTGGTCATGTCTGTTTGGCTTTCCCTGCAAGATAAGATGCATTTTTCGAGATGATCTTTGATGGATTTCCCATTTTCCACATCACTGGCATAAAAGGTAAAACTATTCGTATAGCCTTTAATACTTCCATTTTCATATACCCTAATTACTTTTTTTCCTCCACTTGTTTCGCATGAAATGTTAAGGCTCCTCTTGGTTGCATTTAGGTTTACCTTGTATTCATTTAGGTCAGAAAAGTTAAATTCATATTCTTCTTCATCTTGTTTGTCTGTATTGATTACCTTAACAGAAACGATGCAAGAGCCGTTTTTTTCCTGAATGCTCTGATTGTACAATCCATTTTTTAATGAAACATCAGTGATCAGGTTTTTTAATTCGCCCAATGAAGAGGTAGTATCTTGTGCAAGACATGCCGCGGGCCACGATGCACCGAGCGGAATAAAAAATAAAATAATCAAATACCTAAAAAGGCTATTCATGATCAGGGGATTTGTATGTTTAAAATGCATAGTAAAACCGCAAAATCGGATTCGCATCCTTTGCATTACATAGCAATGTCAAAGTAACAAAATTTATATAACAATAGTAATAAAAAGTATAAAATTGTATAGTAAATCTAGATTTCTATCTAAAAGAATAGGCGTTATTCACTAAGTAAAATTCAAACTTATTTTCAACTGCTTTATAAATGATCTAAAGCCATTCTTGGAAAAATGCGGATTCATGGATTTTTGATGCTTTTTTAGGCAAGCTGGGACTTTGCTTTCTTGAGGCCTTCTAAAAGTGACGTTGGTTCAAACCCCAATTCTTTTTTTGCCTTAGAAATATCAAACCCTGTTTTCAATGGTCTGGAAGCGGTTTCTTTAAACTTGGATCCATCTGTTGGAGAAATCAGTTTTTTGTTAAGACCAAAAACATCTGCTGTTTGGAGGGCAATTTCATAAGGAGTGATGTATTCTTCTCCTGATATGTGAAATATGCCGGTTGCTTTTGTATCCACCGCTAGTTTGCAGCCAATTGCTAGATCTTCAACCAATGTGGGGCTACGCCATTGGTCATCGACCACGTTGATTGCTTCGCCACTTTCGAGTTTGTTTTTTACCCACAATACGATGTTGGATTTGGTGCGATCATAGCATACGCCATAAACCAATACGGTACGGATAATGGAATAATTTAGCAATGTGCGGGTAAGCATTTGCTCCACGGCATGCTTGCTTTTTCCATAAAAATTGATGGGATTGGGAATGTCACTTTCTTTATACGGCCCGGCTTTTCCGTCAAAGACGAAATCTGTGGAAATGAATTGAAAATACGCATTAAGCTGGATTGCCAACTCAATTAGATTTTCGGAAGCCATCACATTGTTTTGCCAGCATCTGTCTTTTTCTGTTTCGCATAAATCCACCTGAGTCATGGCGGCTGCATGGATTATATGCGTGGGTGAGGCTTTTTTGATTTTGTCAAATACCTGAAATTTATTGGCCAGATCTACCTCAACATAGGTATGTTTATTGCGGGGAATTCTTGCAGGGCCATTGCCTGTTGCAATTATTTCAATATCATCTTTTTGCGAAAATAGTTGCACGAGTTTTTGGCCAAGAAATCCATTGGCTCCTGTGATCAGTATGCGTTTCAAATTCCGTATTTCTTTTTAAGTTTTTTGAGATTGACCTTTTCTACTTCCATAGTCATAAAAACGTCTTCTTTAGGTTTGTTTCTTGCCCCTGTCTCAACTTCGGCAATTTTATCCACTACATCCAAGCCTTCGACCACGCAACCAAATACGGTATAAGCATCGTCTAGATGTGGCGAGCCACCGATGGTCGAATATGCTTCTAGGCGGTTGGCAGGATAGTCTTTGTTAAAAGTAGTATTGAACTCTTTCTCCAAAATGGGTTTTAAATCCATCATTTTTTTCGTGTATGCTTCCTCGCCCTGACCGTAATAAATGGCCGTGAGCTCCTCTTGCAATTGTGCATATTCCGGTTTTCGTATCAGTTGTTGAAGGTATTTATTGAGTTTTTCCATGTCAGTGGTCAAATACTCTTTTGTAAGAACAGTTCCCTGCACGATGTACCACTGGCAGCCACTACTGGCCTTTTCGGGATTAACATTGTCGGGTTGCCGTGCTGCCGCTAGGGCACCCTTGTGGTGAAATAAAGAATCGACAAATTCTGTAGGTATGGTATATTCTATCTTTTTTTCATTTCCGGGCTTGGCATTGACATCCCCGCCCTGAATCATGAAATTCTTCATAACTCGGTGAAAAGTTGTACTGTCATAATCTCCGCTTTCGGCAAGTTTCAAAAAGTTCGCCTTGTGTTTAGGAGTTTGATCGTACAAAATCACTTTGATATCGCCATAGCTTGTTTTTATGGTCACCAAGTAATCTTTTTTGGCACAGGCCGACATGGTGAGCATCAGTCCTGCAATAATTAAAAATAAATTTCTCATTGTATCTATCGGTTCAATTCCTGATTTATTTTATTTAAAATAGCTTCTCCTCCATTGCTAAGCACATTTTCTCCGAGTTGCGATCCCAATTCAGCCGGAGCGTCTAAATTTCCTTTCATGGATTTTATGACGTTTTTTGCTCCATCAAGGCTGAATATCCCTGCAAGGAGTACCAAGTTTCCATCTTTGATTTGGGCATTGGCAAATGCGGGAATGCTGCAGCCACCTTTCAATTTCTTCAAATAGGCTCTTTCGGCCAATAGTTTTATTTCCGTTTGCGGATCATTGATGATCGCTCGTATTTTCTTTTGTTTTTCCTCCGAAAGCGACTCTGTTATTTCCAGCGCCAGACTGCCCTGACCCACCGCCGGGGTAAATATATCCAACGGTAATTCCTGACTGATAAGTGTATTATATTCCATGCGGGAAACGCCAGCATAGGCTAATAAAAGTGCATTACAATGGCCAGATTCCATTTTTTGAATTCTTGTTTGTAGATTGCCTCGGATTTCTACGGTCTTAATATTTGGAAAATAATGCGCCAACGTGGCAATGCGTCGGGTGGAGGATGTCCCAATCGTAAATGAGGAAGAACCGTCTGTCAACTGCAAAGACCTATCGTGACTGATCAGCACGTCATTTTCCTTTTCCCTTGCCGAAAAAGCCAAGATTCGGAATGGCTTCGGAAGCTCACTTGGTAGATCTTTGGCACTGTGCACAGCCACATCGATTTCCCCATTTTCTAACATCTGTTCCAGCTCTTCGGTAAATACTCCCTTACTACCAATTTTCGCAATGGATACATCCAACACCTTGTCGCCTTTGGTTTCGACCGGTACCAAATCTACTTGAATTCCATGGATTTCAAGTGCTTTTTGGACGTGCTCTGCCTGCCACATGGCAAGCTTGCTTTTACGGGTTCCTATTTTGATGTGCATGTCAAAAAATAATGATAAAATTAGTGATTAATCTGCCTTGTTTGATGTTTCGCGCGCTTTTTTGGCAAATTCAGTAGCGATGAGCAAGGAGGCGTCAAGAAACAATATTTTCGGATTGGCATTGCGTTCTAAATGATAGAAAGTCTGGTTGAAAAGGGTATTTAATTTCTCTAACAGATTGAGGTTTAGAGTCGCAGCAAACTTGTTTAAAAAAGAACTTTCTGCTTCAGAAATGCTTTCAGAATATTGGGCACCATTGAGTATCAAAAGAGATTCTCTGCACACAAACAATCCATACTGCAACAATCCTTTCTGACTGATTTTGTTGGCTTTGCTAAACTTCTCTGCCCATTCGACCATAAGTGTGTAGTCGCTCGTAAAGCATATTCTCATCCAGTTTCGAAATAAATCGTGCGTATCGTCTTCTACATCGTTGATGAGTTTGATGGCCTGGTTTAAATTGCCTGAAGCAATTCCGGCCAATTGTGACGCCTTGCCCGCTTCTACTTGATGGTGCTGAATGAGAAATGTGGATACCTCAGAGTTGTTGAACGGTCTTATTCTCAACTGCTGTACCCGCGATAAGACTGTGCCAATGATTTTTTCACTATAATAAGTCACCAACAAAAATACAGTTTCCGCCGGAGGTTCTTCCAGCAACTTTAAAAGTGCATTGGCAGCAGAGGGATGCAAATATTCTGCCAGCCAGATGACCATTATTTTATATCCTCCTTCAAACGACTTTAGTGAAAGCTTCTTCAAAATATTCCGACTTTCCTCTCTGGAAATATTTAATTGCTTGTCTTCTCCACCAAAAGCCATTGACCACTCTACTGGCCCACCGTACGGATTTTGAATTACAAATTTTCTCCAATCAGCAATAAAACTGTCGCTCACTACTTCCTTGCCAGTCTTTTTTTGTGCGGCGCTTACCGGAAATGTAAAATGTAAATCAGGATGCACCAGTTTGCTTATTTTTTGGCAAGAAGGGCAAGCTCCACACGAATCGCCCTCCGTTCGATTTTCACAGTTCAGCAATGCTGCGTAGGCTAGCGCCATGGAAAAATTGGCACTTCCTTCCGGCCCGGAAAATAGCTGTGCATGAGCTACCTTGCTGCTAGTCACCGTGCGGTATAGCTTCTCTTTTATACTTTGTAATCCTGGAATGTCAGAAAATCTCATCGTTGCCCCGGTCTGTATTTTTTCGTCGTTTCAAAGATATGGGTAAGAATTTCAACATCCACTTCTGACAGGCTCTTTTTCCGACGGACAAGGACTTTTTCGGCAACAGCTTTTGCTTGTGCAAATGGATATGTAGTCATACCCTGTACACCTCCATAAGAAAAAGAGGGGATAAAAGCCCTTGGGAATCCATGGCCAAAAACATTGGCACTCACGCCGACTACAGAGCCGGTGTTGAACATGGTATTGATGGCACATTTAGAATGATCGCCCATCATCAATCCGCAAAACTGCCTTCCGGAATCCGCAAAACGTTCTGTAGCATAGTTCCAAATTCGTACATTTTTATAGTTGTTCTTCATGTTGGAAGCGTTAGTGTCGGCTCCTAGATTGCACCATTCGCCGATGACGGAATTTCCGAGATAACCGTCGTGTCCTTTATTGCTATTGGCAAAAAACACCGAGTTGACAATTTCCCCACCAACTTTGGATAACGGACCTACGGTCGTGTCACCTCTGATTTTTGCGCCGATATTGAGTACGCCTTGTTCACAAATTGCTGTTGCTCCCCTCACAATGGATCCTTCGCCGATCTCAGCATTTTTTCCAACGTAAATCGGGCCGTACTCTGCATTTAATATAGCTGATCTTATTTTTGCACCTTCTTCGACAAAGATATCTTTCGAGTTATATGAGACTGTGTGAGGGTCTTCGATTTTATGGCTTTTTCTGCCTTTTGTGATTAGCTCAAAGTCGCGAAGCATCGCTTCCCTGTTTTTGGCAAAAATATCGTAGGTAAAATTGATTGCCAGCAAATCCTCTGAGTAGTCAATTTGATCCAGCGATTCATGGAAATTCGAGGCATTTAGCTCTTCAATAGTATCGATACCTCCATAAAAGGCGATAGGAGTTTCGCCCCTCTTTAATAGCTGATTTTCTTTCAATGCGTGGATCGCAGCAATTAATTTGGCATCTGGCAACACGCTACCATTCAGGTACAGGTTTTGCTTTGATTTGTGAAAAGGGAATTTTCTATTTAGATAACTGTCAGTTAGGTAGCTATAATCTGCCGGCAACATTTTTTCCCATTTCTCTCTGATTGTGAGAATACCGATTCTGATATCGGCAATAGGCCGCGTAAAAGTGAAAGGAAGGAGGTTGGCTTTTGTGTTGGGCCGGTCAAAAAGTACAATATTCATTTCATAAAAATAAAAAAGTCTCCACTACTTGTAAAAATAATGGAGACCTCTTTATGAAAGAACTTAAATCTAATTCTTTTTGTATCTTCTGTTGAATTTTTCAACTCTACCGGCAGTATCCACAAAGATTTTCTTGCCTGTATAAAAAGGGTGAGATGCAGAACTAACCTCGATTTTAATCAAAGGATATTCGTTGCCGTCTTCCCACTTAATCTTTTCATCCGAAGTCATTGTTGACTTGGTCATGAATTTATGATCACTCTGCGTATCGTGAAATACGACCTCTGAATACTTTGGATGGATTCCCTTTCTCATTTTTTTATATTTTTACTTTTCCTAAAAAGGATTGCAAATGTAGGCAAATTCATTTCGATCTGCAAAAAAGTCTTTGGAAAAACTTTTCAAAGAATATGATTGATTAATAGCATGGTGAAGAATCAATAAATTGAACCTCTGCACATGCAGATATTTCATATGTATTTTTGTAAAACTTGTTCGACTCCATTCAGGTAAGAAGTGCCGAAAAGATTGACATGCACCATGTGGGGGTAGATATTATAAATATCAACACGCTCTTCAAATCCGTGAAATAATGGATAGGCTTCATGATAAGCATCGTAAAAGGATTCGCTAAAACCACCAAACATTCGCGTGAATGCCAGTTCGATTTCGCGATGCCCATAATAAACCGCCGGATCAATCAGGCAAACTTTGCCGTCATTGCCCACCATCACGTTACCGCTCCACAAGTCGCCGTGAAGCAATGAAGGTTTTTCATCAGGCAGCAATTCAGGCAATCGGTCATAAAGCTTGCGATATCGGTCAATAAAGCTGTTGGAAACCATGCGGTTTTTAATGGCAAGATTTAGCTGATACTCTAGGCGATTATGGATGAAAAAGTTGATCCAACTATCATGAGCCTTATTTGGTTGTGGTAGTTTCCCGATATAATTATCATGCGAAAATCCATGGGTTTTAGGAGCTTTTCCCTGATGCATTTGAGCTAAGGCATGCCCGAAGTCTTCCCAATAATTTGTTGATGGGGGTGCACTTTCGATGTATTCCATTAATAAATAATGCTTTCCATCCATTTTTCCAAAGGCTAAAACCTCTGGGATTTTCATGGATTTTGAATGCTTTAATGCCTTCAATCCAGCGGCTTCTTTCTCAAACATATCTTCGGGAATATTACTTTGCCACTTAATAAAAAAATCCCCCTCAGCAGTTTGAAGCTGCAGCGTGTTATTGATGCAACCGCCCGATTTGAAATGCGAACTAAGAACTTGGATTGGCCGACCAAAAACTTCATGTAGAATTTTTTCAAAGAAATTCTCTTCCATAATTGACATCAAGTCTGATTTCCCAAGGCATCATAATGTCTGGATATTTACTTTATAGAATGTGTCTTTTTGATTTCATTCAAAAGATTTTGACAACTCCGATCTAATATTTCATAGACGTGCACAAAACCGTCATCGCCGCCATAATATGGATCTGGAACATCCTCTCCTTTGCCAAGATCATCAAAATCGCGCATGAGATACAACTTGGCTGCACCATCTTTTGAGCTCCCAGGCAGGTTTTTCAAATCAGAAAAGTTGTTATAATCCATGGCGATGATATAATCAAATAGTTCAAAATCCATGCTTATGGCTTTTCTGCCGAGGCTATCCAAATGGATCCCATTGACCTTTGCGACTTCTATAGACCTCGGATCAGGTGACTGGTCGATGTGCCATCCCGATGTGCCGGCAGATTCTATAAGGAATTTATTTTCCAATCCTGCCTCTTTTACGTGCTGTTTAAAAACTCCTTCTGCCAATGGAGATCGGCAGATATTACCTAGACAAACGAATAAAACTTTGATCATTTTGCTGTTTAAATATGATTATTCAAATAAATAAATGAACTATATAAATAAGATGTACTTTTTTATAAAAAAAGTAACAACGGGTGGTTACTAAACTTTACTCAATAGTATTAAAAATTACATAACACAAATTTATTCATACACCTGTTTAACATTAGGTAAAAGCTCCGCAAGGGGCTTTTACTTTTTAAGGCCGTTTATTACAGATTCCAGCATAAGGACAATACCTACATTTGTTTGTATCTTCTGTCTGTGAAAATGGGATTTCCCGGTCAAACATCTCCTTTAGCATCTCATCTAATTCTGATTTAAATTCTTTTAAAAAGGGTCTGATATCCATGATATCTACTATCGATCGATTGATTTTGTTTTGGATCAATGGTGTAAAATTACTTTTAAACAATTCCCGAATATTAAATAAACTCGCCTGAATTGGGGCATGATCATTCCCAATAGGAGATTCTAAATATAACAAACTGTAGAAAAATGTTTGGAACACTGCTTTATTCCTCGATTTGTTTTCCCTATCAAAAAGAGATGGAACATCCGCGAAATCTTTAGCGTCTTGCCCGGTTTTGTAATCCACAATGCGCACAATACCATCTTTTTGCTCAATCCTGTCGATGATTCCCTTCATGCCAACTTGCAATTGCTCATCGCCAAGTTGTAGGTCTGTATTCAGTACAAATCCCTTTTCATCATCCGCTTCCACTCCCAATAATTCGAATGGAGTTTGCTGCTTGTCATATTCCAGCACCTTTAGAGTCATTTTTTGGATGATCTCTTTGGCGAGAATGTTCTGTCCTTCAAATTTAAATTCATCACCCTCAGAGCCAAATTGCCACGCAAATGCCCTGTTAGTTTCTGAATCGACTCTTTTTTCTATAGAAATGAAATTTTCC
>JAUHYU010000087.1 GCA_030426345.1 Bacteroidia bacterium | reverse complement strand
ACGAACGGGTATGAATTATGGAAGAGTGATGGCACTGAAAATGGAACCGTCATGGTCAAGGATATACATCCAAATATCCCCCAAGGTCCTAAACCAGAAAATCTAACGAATATTGGGGGTACGCTCTATTTTACCGCCAACAATAGCTCCGAACTTTGGAAAAGTGATGGCACTTTGGAAGGTACAGTATTGGTGATCAATAACAACCCTCAAGAACTAATAAATGTAGATGGAACTCTATTTTATTCTCGTACAAACCAACTATGGATGAGTGATGGCAATCAGGAAGGGACAATGCAAATTACAGAAACAGTAGATGTCGATAAGTTATTACATGCCATAGGCAATGTTCTGTATTTTAGTGGACAAAGTACGTTAAATCCATCACAATCTGGATTATGGCAAAGTGATGGGACTTTTGAAGGGACTTATTTGATAGCTCCTATCATTCCTGGCGACAATTCTTCTCAATTTGAAAATATTGGCCAGGAACTATACTTTCAGGCTTCTGAAAGCTCCTATGGCGCTGAACTTTGGAAATATCAAATGGCATCTCTTTGTACCAACCCAGAGCCCTCCTTTTCAGCTGCCTCCACATGCCTGGGACAGCCAATTACCTTCATTAATAATTCAAACAACGTTGAGTCAGAGGCAATCTACCTCTGGGATTTTGGAGATGGAACTACTAATAATGTCCAAGGAGATGTAATCCATACCTATGAAACTGTAGGTGAATATACGGTATCCCTTACCATTACTCAGGGTACCTGCACAGCAACCTTTACTCAAATGGTCATTATTAATTCACTTCCAGGTTTGACACTCGACTTTACTCAGGAAATCTCTTCCCCTGGCGCTTCCGATGGAGCCATTGATCTTACAGTGACAGGCGGAACACCACCTTATACATTTGAGTGGAGCACCGGAGCGATAACAGAAGACATTAGCGACCTCCCTGCCGGTACATATTCAGTGGTGGTGACTGATGCCAATGGCTGCATTGCCGAGGATGAAGTCACATTGGAAAATCCCCAAGGAAACTGCTTTGCTTCTGAAATTGTTGATTTCAACCAAGGCAAAAAGAAAAATGGAGGCATCATTTCAGGCCAGCGCAGCAATCCCGATATGGCCATGGATGCTCCGCAGGAAAACGACACCTACAACTTTGTAGCTCTGGGTTTCGGAGGCAGTATTACACTCAAGTTAGGCAACGACTTGTATGATGATGGCTCCTATGAGCCTGACTTTATTATCATAGAAACAAGCTTTGGTCGGGCAGACCAAATGTGCTATAGTGACGGAACACGCAGTTATCCGGAAATGGCATTTGTAGAAGTTTCTGAAGATAATCAGTCCTGGTATAGCTTGCCAAATGCTTATTGTCGCACATCTTTTGTAGATATCAGCCCGGCTGTGGAAGATGGACTTTCATTTGTCCGCTATTTGCGCATTACAGATGCATCAAATAAAAGTTGGTTTGGTGGCAATGCAGATGGGTATGATGTCGATGGAATCATTACTTGTCGACAACAGGTACTAGCAGCTTTTGATCGCCTTACCAATGCGAGAACTCATACAGGGGGGGCACTGGCTTTCGATCCTTCATTTATAAACAGAGCCCCCAATGAGGAGGCTGAGATAGTATTAAAGGTGTTTCCAAACCCAGTCGGAAATCAAATGCTAAAACTGCAATATCTCTCTGAAAAAAAGGGAGAGGGCACTCTTAAGATTGTTGATCAGGTTGGTCATGTAGTTCTTGAAAAGCCGGTTAGCCATTTACCCGGTTTGACCAGAATGGATATTGATGTATCCGGATTACCAATAGGCTATTATTTACTTATGTTAAATTCTAATCGGTCTGATAATGCCGTAAGGAAGATCATAAAGTATGAGTAGTTTTATTTGCTATAATCATCAAATGCCGAAGGTAGTGCTAAGCCAAAACCTACTTGCAAACCGGCTTTCATACGATTCTTCTTTTGAATGTAGTGAGCTTTCATGTTTGTACTAAATGCCCTAGCCTTATGCATTATTATAGTCAAAATATGTAGGGCTTGGCAATTATGTATTCAACTGATTGTTTCCTGCAACATAAGTACACGGTGCAACACCTGTACACAAAAACTTACACAATTTTGCAACATGGGTGTTTATCATGATCGGTTTTTTCGCCTCAACTTTATCCTAAAATTCAATTTAAATCTAAAAATCATGAAATCATTACACGTAATTATCCCTGCTCTATTGCTTATGTTAGTGTCATCAGCTTGCGAAAGGCATGGCCCAAGGCAAGTTACCAAACCCTTCAAGGCTACGTTCTTTACCATTCTAACAGGATTTGAAGAAGGCAAAGGTGGATGCGTTACTCCACACAATATGCTCAATACACAGGAAGGTGAAGGTACTGCTACCCATATTGGACATTTTACTACAGTTATGACCTTTTGTGTCAATCCCAACAATTTTGAGTATATCAATGCTAAAGGAAGTTTTGTGGCAAGCAATGGTGATGAAATATTTTTTTCAGGTAGTGGACAAGTATTGCCCAGCACCAAACCAGGATATGACCTGGAATTCTTTGATGATATTGAAATTAATGGAGGCACTGGAAAATTTGTACGTGCAAAAGGAAATTTGACCACCGAAAGCTACGTGAATCAAACTACCCAGCAAACAGATCATGTTTGGACAGGTACGATAACGCTCATGAAGTAAGGGCGAATATTGTCTCCATTTCAAGGTTTATTGTAAGCAACTTTGTGTGGAAAGGTTCGTGGCAAGCCTCATGGATTTTAGGGGCTTTTAGCATAGTTGCGAATGCTTTTAGTCTTTGGTCACTTTAGCTTCCCCACCAGTTGTTTTTAAGGTCGAATTCAGGCGATAGGAATTCCATACTCACTTGGCATGGAGGTTTATTCCGTGCCAACCTGTGACTTCTTTGAAAGTCGCATACTTCATTACTGTATTTCACAGATTTGGATTACAGGTTGAGTATTGGTATAGTTCGGAGTATCCGCCATAATCTTTTCTGCGTGTGGCCCAAATGCATTTTGAAATTCTGCAACTGATTCAAAATACAGATGTCCAAGTGCTAAATATGGGGCCTGCGAATTGGGGGCTCCACCGACTATTCCCTTGTCGACCGTCACGTCTTTCAATGCCGACCCTAGTAAACTCTTGGCCATTGGTACGTGCTTGTTGCAATAATAATCGAAGTCAAATGACTACCGTCTCCGTTAGGATAAAGTGCACTTACCTTAATCATCCCATTTTTCATTTGTTTGTGGTCTAGGGTTTGGTGCCAATAATATGAATTGTCACATGAATATAATTCTAATTATTCAATTTTAAGGTTTCCGTTTAAAATTGCGAAACCGCTCATGTATGAGCCCCAACAAACGAGAATGGACAATACACATATTCGCATAATATTTCTATCTACTAATCTATGGAATAATCCATTTTGCAGGTAGGAAATGTGGATATATCCATTGAAATTCATAAGCTTAAATTATGCTCAAGGCTCTACCAGCCCACTCTTATTTGATTCCAAATTAATCGGTGCAGTCCTTTTTCTCTGACTGTGCCTTCTTTTTGCAATAATCAATTTAAATCTCAAATCATCGTAAAACAGGCTAATTAATAAAATTAACGCTCCAAAAATCAGGGTGTTTAATTTTAAGTCCATCCTTGAAAAAAGAAATCCACCAATTAAACCGCCAAGAAAGAAAAAAGAAATTATATAGATCCGCAGCTTTATAGTTGTCTTTATTTTTTCTCTGTGAGGATAGGATTTCGGAAATAACAATTGCGAAAGCTCGATTCCCAAATCGGTAAAAAGCCCTGTCAAATGAGTTGTCCTCACGATCGCATTGGAAATTTTGGTGACGAATGAATTTTGAAGCCCCATGGCAAAAAGCAACAAACAGGCTATTAAGTCAGGATTGTCGAATTCAGTAATGTTACTCGTAAGGGCAATTGTTACTAATATGAAAGATTCTATTATCGTTGGCAATACAAAAACATTCAGTCTTTTACTCTCCCGATATTTTTCTATAAGAAAACCAGAAAAAAATGAGCCAAACAGAAACGAATATATATATAGAAAGTAAATGAGGCCTTTCCAAAATTCAAAGTTAGCTACATCATTGATGAATAGCGCAAAATGGCCGGTTACATTCGTGGTCAATTGCTTGATGGCCAAAAAACCACTTACATTGACGATCCCAGCTACAAATGACAAAACAATGGCAATTTGTAAATTATGCTTATTAGTCCTGCTTTTGCCTTGATGTCTGAACATTCAATCTATATTTTTTCAAAAATTAGTTACGGCAATACTATAAAGAAAATGTCGTTTATTCGAATGGAATTTTCACCAGATAATCTATAGGAAAATCCTTTCGTGAGGTAAGACTGGCTACCTATTCCCATGGATTTTAGAGGCTTTTAATCCTTCGTCACCTTGCTACCCCACCAGTTATTATTGGGGTCAAAATCTGGGGAAAGGAAATTCATGCGTTGCTTTTCCAATTGAGGCCATCGTTTGTTCTTCACATTGTCCAAGTATTGTTTTTCTTGCGCTGCATTGTATTCCGGGTCTTTTTCAGGATATCGTGCACCAACTTCATCCAAATACGCAAATAGTTTTTTGCTCATGTCCTTGGCTAGGTCAGTATGGTCACCAGCCAGGTCTATAGCTTCATTTGGGTCGGCATTCAGGTTATACAATTCCTCATGCCCATCTTCGTAATAATGAATCAACTTCCATTCTCCCTCGCGAATAATCGACGAAGGCTCTCCTCCTTGATTACCGTAGTGCGGATAGTGCCATACTAATGGGCGTTCCGGGATCGTTCCACCTTTTAGCACAGGCACCAAACTTTTCCCATCATGATGCTGGTCAGGATTCAGATCCAAGCCTGCCAATTCCAAAAAGGTAGGGTAAAAATCTGCGCCTGTAGCCGGAACGGAATTTTGCTCACCGCCTTTTGTCACTCCGGGAACTTTCATAAAATATGGTTCACGGATTCCCCCCTCAAACTGATATCCTTTTCCTCCACGCAGTGGTAAGTTAGAAGTAGAAAAGGCATCTCCGGCAGAAACGCCTCCATTATCAGAAGTAAAAACAATGACGGTATTGTCTTCCAATCCTAGATTGTCCACAGCTTTCAAAACCTGCCCCACGGCGTCATCCATAGCTTCTACCAATCCTCCATAAATCGGGTTGTCCTGCACCTGGCGAATTGGCAAGAAATGCCCCATTTTAAATCCTGATTTTGCAATTCCAGTGTCTTGTGCTTTTTGGCGGTATTTAGCCCATTTTTCCTGAGTAGTTTGAATTGGGCTGTGTACAGCATAAAATGCGAGGTAGGCAAGAAATGGCTTCCCGGTATCCTTAGGATTGTTTTCCTCTAAAAACTTCACCGTTTCGTTAGCTAGGCGCATCGAGAGATTTTCTCCGTCTTGGCGATTTTCGAGATTTGGATTGATAAATGGTGAGAAGTACCCTCCTCGCGGACCTCCAACATCCCAGCCCCCAATATTGATATCAAATCCATGGTTTTGTGGCCATGATGTGGAATCGCCCAAATGCCATTTACCTGCAAAAAATGTTTTGTAACCTCCGGCTTTGAGTGCCTCAGGGAGAGTTGTTGCTTCCGCTGGAAGTTTATGCACATACTCCGGCGGCAACAGCTGATTGTGTCGATTGGCTTTTCTCCACTCCTCACCTGTTCTGGCCCCAATATAATCCGTGATGCCATGTCTTGCCGGAAAAGTACCCAACATGATACTCGCCCGCGACGGACTACACACTTGACAATTGGCATATCCTTGAGAAAACTGCATGCCCTCATTGGCGATGCGATCTATATTCGGGGTTTCATAATATAGGCTACCTGTCACGCTGAGATCGTGGTATCCCAAATCATCGGCAAGGATAAAGATGAAATTGGGTTTTGATGGATTTTCAATGGTTTTTTGACCCTTTTCAGCACAGCCAATCATGAAGATCGCTGCAAAGGATATAAGGGAATAGGAAATATTTTTCATAGGAAATGATAATTAACGACATCAATGATATGTTAAGTCAAGGATGAAGATAATTATTTAAAAATAAGCTTTCCCTATTTTACTGCAATGAATTTCACTTCCCGACAATATCTTCGATCGGCACCAACTGGAAAGTCATATCTGCCTGACTGCCTTCGTACAATATCCCCACAGTGTGGTCATCGACTTTCGTCATGCAGGAATATCCCCGGCCTTCTCCTTCATCGAGTAATAATGTTTTATCCAAATCCCAAGTTTCTCCATCATCAAAACTAACTTTGATCGAAATGTGATTGCGGCGTTTCATCGTATTCGGATTGGAAAACAGAACCAAGGGTTTCATTTGGCCATTGACCATAAAATCCTCTTTGATCAGGCTTGCCATGCAATTGGATTCCTGAAGCGTATTGGTTCTCGAAGAAGCATGTTTTTTCCATGAACCACCTAGTTTATCCATGGTATAAACAGAGCGTCCATTCGTGATAGTCGTATCCGTCCTATTCCTGTCGTCGCGCATGTTGAGCATCAGCGAGCCGTCATTCCGCTCGATGACCTGAGCCTCTGTGGTTTCATCTTTTGCACCTGGGGCAATTTGCCATGTTTTCCCATGGTCTTTGCTCCAGATTATGGTAGAATGCGGTATTTCATTTTCATCCTTATACTGGGCCGGAAATACCAGAGTACCATCTTTTAGGGTAATACCCTTGCCAGGACCTTGCAGCATCAATTGCCATTTTGGGTCTTTGATTTGACTGGTAATATTTATTTCTTCTGACCAAGTCAGACCATCGTCTTCTGATTTCACCAACATAAACTGACCTGTTTCTTGCGGAGACATTCCGGGCTTAGATGCCACCCAACTGCGTTTATCAGGGTGACCGTTGGACCAGAGACCCGCCACCCAAATAGTGTTGGTTTGCTTGTCTACCAAGATCGCAGGATCGCCAATGCCATTTTGGTCTTCGGGCAAACCTCCCCATTTTTCCATGTCCATGATTATTTTCATCGACTCCCAGGTTTTTCCCCCATCTGTGCTTCGACTCATCCCAATATCCACATCCTCTTGCAGATCTGCCGCACTATTTCTGCGAATGTCATATACGGCGATCAATGTATTTTTATTGGTAGTGGCCAGACCGGGAATCCTGTAGGTATCCACGTCATTATCGTTGTGTTTTCTCAAAGCAATACCCATCCTATTTTTCCCAGCAGGATTTTGAACTTTTGGCACAACAGACTTTCCTCCAATTTTTATTTCGGCGCAAGCGACATCAATTTTGTTTTCAATGTTGGCCTTGTCGGATAAAGTGACAGCCACCCAGAAACTGTTCCTTCCCTTCACCAATGACCTATTCCCTTGAAATTTCATGGATTTTGCCATGCTTTTACTTTCTGCAAACAAGTTTTGTGGTTTAAATTGGTCGTCCTTTCCGCTATAGAATATGCTTACTTTCTCAAGATCTTTCAAATCACTTGTTCCGCTGAAATCAAATTTGAATTGACTCAAATCCTGCGAATCAGACGTTCCTGAAACATGTACTGTCACCAATAAAATAGGCGTATTGGTATTCCTTTTCAAAATAGGAACTTCTATAGAATGAACAGTGACAGAATCAATTACTGAGAATGAATTGCTTCCAAGCGCAAAACTTTCATATGCTATAGCACAAATAATAAAGAGTGTCATTATTATATTTCTTTGCATCATCGTTCGAAAATTCATCAGTTCTAATTATTTTTAAGTATAAGGAATATCCGCTCTATCCCAAAATTCGTTTTCTATTTATTTCCTCCAACGTTTTCCATGTATATAAATATATCCTTGGAATATAGAATGGCCCTTTCCAAATATTTACTTTTAGGGTGATAGAAATGCGACAATCCCGATGAAGGTACCTAAACCACGGTTTTCAGGACAAAGCGAAACAAGGATGTGGCTTTATTTTAAATTAATGTTTTCCTCTTTTAAGATGAGTATTCTTCTATTATAATTACCCATTTTTATATTTCCATTGCCTTATCCTTGCTAAGATTATGCCCATCAAAAACATTCCTATCGTACTTACTACAACAATCATATTGGTATGAAAGGGGCTTCTCAGATAGGGTGGAAAAGTTTCAACCATTGGAGAAAAGGTCATCCAAATAATGAGCAATATTCCAAAAATCAAGGCTAGTATGGCTTCAGGCTTCGCTACACTCTTTGCAACAAACCCAAGAATAAATAACCCCAACATCCCTCCGGTTAAAATTCCGGTCAACTTCCACCAGACTGCCAAAATACTCTCTACTCCAATCATGGCCAAGGCTGCTGTTGTACCTAAAATTCCTATAAATAGCGTTGCAACTCTAAGAAATGTTATTGATTCCTTGTCTGATAGTTCTCGCGGAAGATACCGTTTGTAAACATCCACAAATAGTATTGTTGCACAGCTATTAAGACTGGTGTCTATACTGCTCATCGCTGCTGCCGAAATTGCTGCGATGATAAGACCTGCAATTCCTAAGGGAAGGTGCAAAGACATATAATGTGGCATTGCTTGATCTCCAATCTGTGCTATTGTTAGCGACTCCGCTTTTGATTGAATTTCAGCCGTTCCGGCATCCACTAAAAAACTATTTGATGCAACCTTATACTTCAAGGCTTGAAGTATATCGGGATTTTCATGATAGTAAGAAAAGAGCATTGATCCAATAAAGAAAAAAACCAAAGATATTGGAAGATAAAGTGAAGAACCAAGTATAACCGCTCTTTTGGCTTCCATTTCATTCTTCGCCGTGTGATACCTCTGAACATTACTTTGATCAAACCCAAAGGCCTTCAGGTTCATAAATAAGCCATACAAAATCACTACCCAAAAAGTTGATTTATAAATTGACAAATCAAAAGAGCCCAAGGAAAATTTGTTATGTTCTTGGGCAATCGCAACAGCATTTGAAAGTCCATCAGGTATATCCAAAATGATTAATGTCAGTATATACAGTGCACCAGCTAATAGCACTATGCTCTGTACTACATCTGTCCAAATAACAGCTTCTATACCACCCATTAAAGTATATGCCGTAACTAAAAAACCAGCTGAAATAATGATGATCGAAATGTCCCAACTAGTCAGGGCTTCAAGGGCAAGCGAAACCCCAAAGGTTATAGTAGCTATTCTGGCTAGCTGAATCAATAGATAGCAAAATACGGAATAAGTCCTAGCCCACTTCCCGAAACGTTTCTCCATGTGATGATAAGCTGATATTTCACCTGATTTGCGATAGAATGGCACAAAATACTTCATTCCAATCCATCCGGCGATTGGTAAGGTCAAGCTAAACACAAAAAAATTCCAATCTGATCCAAATGCCTTACCAACGACTCCTACGAAGGTATTGCTACTGAGATAAGAACCCAACAAGGATATTCCTACAGCCCAACCAGGCAGTGAACCACCAGCCTTCATATAGCCATCTGAAGTTTTGCTTTTTTTTGCAAACCAGCTACCAAAAATAACTACCACCAAAATGTAGGTTACAAAGACCGCAACATCAACAAAGCCTAACTTCATAGAACCGACTCACTTTTAGGATCAACCCATGAAAAAGCAACTTTTGAGTTCCACGGGCTGCTGAAATCCGGCGATTCACTCATGTAGTCTACCTGACTCCGGACCCATTTTCCATCTATTTTATTAAGGTCTATCCCACTTGCATTGGATTCCGCAGCTGCTATACCTGCAGCTTCTCCTATTCCATGCATAGTAGCCATAACCCTCACGGCTGCTGATGCTTCATGTGTAGCTGACAATGCACGACAGGCAATCGCTAGGTTTGGATATTCTGCTGTAATAAGACATCTGAATGGAATCTCGTAATAATCACCGGGAGGTGGACTATAATTCTGGCCAACTGCTCCCCTCTTTCCGGTTTCCTGATGTATATCTTTTGATCCTGTTGGGTTATGAATATCTATAAAATACTGTGATCGGGTTATACCATCTGCAAACTTCCTTGCCTTTACTATATCTTCACTAGTCATGGTATACATTCCATGAATATGTCGTGTTTCTCTAACCCCCACCTGACAGGCTACCTTTTCTACAAAAGCATCCTTAAACCAAGGAACTGTTTTCACCAGCCACTCTCCCATGATGAAAGCTTGTCTTCTTCCCTCTATTTCAGCCTTTGACAAATCTTCAACCGAAAGTCCTGATACATTGGTTATTCTGGTCATGTTAAAATGAAGAATACCCGGTCTCGGATAATCATAGAAATGAATAAAATTACGATAAGGATATTCTAGGCTACCTTCCGCCAACGACTCCTGAAAATAAGTTTCGACCAAGGCCCGTGCTGATCGGAGGTTTTTAGTAGCTATCATCCTAGTCTTGTCCACATTTGCCATACGAAAACTTACAGTCATCGCCTGTGTAAGTCCGTCAGAAGGACGTCCAACACTAAAAGGTATTCCCGCCAAGGCTGCTAAATCTCCATCTCCTGAACAATCAATAAAGTTCCGAGCAGTAAAAACCTTATGACCACTTTTAGAAAAAACCTCAATACTTTCAATGCTTTTTTCATTCATTTTTACAGCCTTCAGATAGCTATGGTAGTAGACATTTACACCTGCTTTCAATAACAGTTGGTCATAGACATGTTTAAGTAGTTCATCATCAAATGCTGCAGGTGAAAGCTCTGAACCAAACCCTCCTTTCCTGAATAGTTCCATTGCCACTTCTCTAAAAATCCCATTAATAAGTGAGCCATTTCTTTCACTCTGAGGATCGATGTATTCATGCCCAGACCATGGGTTTACTAGGCCGGCCGTAGACATACCTCCACAAAATCCATAGCGCTCAATTAAGAGTGTTTTCGCACCTCGTCTTGCTGATGCTATGGCAGCAGCCACACCTGATGGACCACCTCCGCATACTATTACATCATAGTTATTCTTTAATTCATTCATCATGTATACTTCACATTTTTCTCTTAACTTACTGTCAGATTTAACGTCCTAGATTCACGTAGGCATTTGTGATTTACCAAAATTCTCTTGCTTATTTTTACTTTTTATCTATTCCGCTTTGCAACAATCCAGGGCCACCACCTGCGGTATATCCTCTACTTTCCCCAGTAGACGCTGGCGATACCCAAAATGGATATATAGCTCCATTTTTGTTTAGATGGAACCGGAAATGGACTGGTTTGTCTTTTAATGCTGAAATATTATCATGTTCTTTCCAACGAATCAAATATCTTGTCCTATTTTCTTTCATTGGAATACAGTCAGCTTTTCTGTAACCTCTAATGGTCGTATTGTTCTCATCCAAAATTTCAACTTTTAATTCACTGCCTTTAGGAATATCGGCATTTACAAATAAAAAATGTCCATCAAAACTGATCTTCTGAGTAAGTAAATATCCATTGTTGTTATCAGATTTCATTGATACAAAACCATCACGTCGTAAAGTGGCCAATCCGGTAGTTAATTGACCATCCCACCATGTCGCGTCCAATGCCCTTCCACTTACATAAAAATATAATGAGTCTCCCAAAATTATGGGGGCGCCGATAATCGATTGAACATTGCCACAGTTCCATGCTCCGTCAGTTTCATCAACACCCATAAATGGTTTATGTGATGGCCTTGAAAAATGAAATCCATTCCTGCTGTAACCTATCAATACTTCATTTCTTTTTTGAATTCCAAGTTCTTCACAAATATTATTCTCAGGTCCCTGCCATACACTATAAAATCCCAACATAAGACTTTCGTAGGCAATTACATCAAAGTTGTAGATAGCAGGGTCTATCTTAGGAAATTTTGGGTGTCGTTGTTCCTTATCATCCGGGTTAAACCAAAAAATTATATTTTCATCCAAAATCTCTCTATAATTTCCATTGAGCGGATTTACCAACTTTAGCAACAATTCAGGATCCTTATTCTCCATATAACTTCTTGCCCGTTTTGATACCGGTGTAGTAATTTTAATACTCAATGTCCATTTATCCTTAAAGGGATTATAAAAGGCAGTTGAACGGTCACCTTTGATTCTTCCTGATTTAACTATCCTTTCTAACCAATTTATCCCATCCGCAGAATATTTCAATATATAGTGCCAGTCGGGAATAGTGCAAAACATTTTAAATCGTTTTGATGGGTCAGTCTCATCTTTGTCTAGCCAAATTGTTGAAGCATCTCTGTTTGTAGTATCAACAATATTTGTCTTACCATAAATCCCAAAGCTGGTTTAATCCAACTAATGCCGTCATAGGATTCAGCATAACATGTATGGAATTGTCTTGAGCTCTCCCCCGGAACTCCTATCCCCTTTGCACCAGCCAGATACCACATTTTGAATTTTTGATCCTTTTCATCAAACCATATCCCATCGCTAAACGGTGCAGTATACTTATGTCCATCACTAGTTGCTTCCCATTCTTTGTCCGGTTCAAGCACAGGGTTTTTATTGCTATACACCGGATTATGGTTTACAGAAACAAGGTTTGTGGATTTTATTAAAAAATCATCTACGAAAAGTTGTCTTCCAACATTAATAGGAATTAGTTCTTGCTGATTTTCTAAATATGGTACGGGCATTTCTTTGCGTTCGGAATCTTTGTTTCTGACAGGAGGCCACTGATCAGAAATCTCTACACCGTTGGATAAAGTCAATTTCCCAGAAACATTCTGACCTGCTACCTGAATTGAGGATATAATTAGAACGTAAATAATAAAGCTTTTCTTCATCATAATAAGAATGGTTCTAAAAGTAAAATTGTTGACTATATAACGAATCTTACGCAAATAAACGTAATTTACGCTTTTCCAGATACTAAATCCACCGTCAACTACCAGGTTGTATTGAGTAACATAATCCGATGTCTGCGACGCAAGGAATAATACATTCCCCCTTAAATCCTATCTGCCTTATCCCATTTAGTGTTGTAGCTTTATTGTATGATTCCCAAAAAATTGATAAAGGAGTTTGTCATTGCACCCTTTTACAGATCTCCTTTGTTTTTTATTACTAATCACACTCCTTTATCCATGACTCATTGATATGCGCATATTTTATCGTTTGCCCTCCTCCGTTATTGTACTGATAGCTATAGATAACGTGTATTGATCCATCCTTCCCCTGAATTATTGAAGGATAGGAGACTTCCTCCACTTTATTTGTGTCAGTTTGATTCTCCACTTCTAAATGCCGTGTAATATCCCAGCTCTGACCCTCATTGGTAGAAATAGAAATTGCCATACTTCGACGGCCATTGTCAATTATACCATCATTATATACCATTACCCACAAACCATTAGCCAGCGTTAGTACATCTGCTCCCGAATCCTTATTTGGAAGTTCAGAACCTTGTACCATATTCCAACTCATTCCATTATCTTTAGAGACACTCATATACAAAAGTTTAGGTGGAGGACCACCGTTTCGCATATAAGCGACTAAAGTACCATCTTTTTTTCTGGCAATACTAGGTTGTTTCGTACCTGCACCCACAAGAGGCTCACTAAATTGCCAGGTCTTACCGTAATCGTCAGTAATAGCCATAAGCGCAAAATCCAAATAATCTGAATATAAAGGAAGAATTAAACGGTCTCCTATAAAAACAGGTTTGTTCTTTGTTTGCCAACCCATCCGCCGGGAATAAGGAATGCCTAAACCATCACGCATCATGTCCTCTCCCCTAGCTTTTGAAAGCATTTCATTGCCCAATTTCTTCCAAAGCTCCAATGATTTTTCTGAATCACTTTGCTCAGCAAGGTGATCGCCATATTCTTTTACCTTCCTTTCAACGGACTTAACAAATCTATCGTTAGTTGAAATACCATGCCCTGAAGGATCGCCTGGCTTTACGTATATGACATCATTCCATAACCACTCCGGTGGGCCGTTAGCCTGCATATAATTTTCACTTACCTGATATTTCAGAAGTGATGTGGACCACCGGTGGGCAATTACAGTGTAATACATTAGCCAAAGATTCCCCTGAGGATCGATAACCATTACTGGATTAAGATCTGGAAAACCTTGCACATCAATCATTACAAAGGGTTTACTCCAAGTGTCTTCTCCTTTTTTCAGCCTCGCTCCCTTTATACAAACAATATCAGCTTGGCGTTCCCCTTTACCCTGAAACCAAGCAGCCAAAAGATCTCCATTTGGTAATTCAACAATTGATGATCCATGTGCATGCTCCTTTACAGGAGGAAAAATTTCTTTAGTCACATAGATGCTTCGATCGTCACCTGTCAGAACAGGTTTTTGTGTGCGACTGCAACTTGTTTTTAAGATTAATATAGCAGATAAGTAAAACAGCAGACATTTAGAACCTTTTGCAAGATGATTACCAATCATTGTATCGTCATTTTGGAATTCGGATTAACTTTACTATTACACATTTAAGAATTGATTAATTATAATATCTGTCAATCTTTAGATAAACAATCTATTCGAATCAAACAAGATAAAAAAAAGAGACAACCCAATTTCCATTGAGTTGTCTCTCGTAAATTTATTTATAGTGCCCGTTTTGTTCCAAGTTTTCATTCTGTCTTAAGGAAGCATCACTGATAGGCAATACTAATTCTGAGTCATTTGAAAAATCATTGGTATTAATCACTTCTACTTCCTCCATTACCCTACCGCTTCTGATCAAAGCAAACCAACGACTAAACTCAAAGCTTGATTCGACCAAACCTTCATCCAATATAGCTTGTTGTACTTCCTCTTGAGTAGTAGCAGTTGTAGCTGCCAGCCCTGCACGTGCTCTGACCTCATTAAGCTCTTTGATGGCAGCTGGAGTATCCCCGGATTCATTTAAAGCTTCAGCTAACATTAACTTTATACCACCAACCCTATAGATAATGACACTTCTGTCAAAATTTCTTTCACCAAAGGCATCATAGGGTTCTCCATCCAGATACTTTATAAGGTAATGCTGTAACCCATCCGTCTCAATAAAATTAGGACCAGTATTCGGTATGGTATGAAGGCTCGCATCTTTTCTTACGTCTCCTGGCTCAAATGCCTCATACAATTTTTTTGAACCGGAAAAGAAGTTCTTACCTCCAAATTCTCCAGGAAAGCAATCGCCACCTAGGTTTCCCACCTCTTGGTTGCCGGCATCATAGTGAATAGAAAAAACTACCTCTTCAGATTCCCGATCACCAAAAATTGAAGCATAGTCATCCACTAGTTCATAATTTGGATCATTTAATATATCCCTACCGACCTGAATCGCATTGTTTAATTCCGCAGCACCTCCACCTTCAACCCTAGCCATCCATAGGTAATAGTCAAATTGCATGGCTTTGGCAGCACCGATAGTGGCCCTTGACCGCATTTGTACCCCTGTTCGGATTTCAGGTAAATTAGACACTGCAAAATTAATATCCTCTTCTATTTGTGCGTAAACCTGAGCCTTTGGTGTCCGTGTAGGTTTCAAATCCTCGCTCGCATTCAGAACTGGTTCAATGACAAGTGGTACATCTCCCCAACTTCTTACCAACCAGAAATATGCCATGGCCCTTAAAAAATGGGCTTCTGCAAGTAAATCGGTCTTTTGCTGTTCATTCATGGAAATATTAGGCACATTATACAGCACCAGATTGGCCTGGTTAATAACTACATACCAATCTTCCCATCCCACGCCCCGGGGGGCTGTAGAATTCAAAGTATTCTCAAACCACTGATCTACCAGATTAGTTCCAGAGCTCATTAATTCATCTCCTCGAGCGCTTCCCCATAGGTGCAACCCACCGAATTCTTTACGGGTTGTTAATTGCAATCTGTTATAGGCACTGATAACACCAGCTTCTGCATCATCCGCACTGTTCCAGAATGAGCTGCCAGTAATTTCACTTGTTGGATCTAAGTCAATGAAACTTTCACACGAGACTAAAGAAATAGCCATTAATAGCACTATACTTTTATATATCATTTGCATAATTTTTACAATTAAAACCCAATACTTAAACCCACTGTATATGTTTTACTCATAGGATATAATCCTCGGTCAATACCAAACTGGAAGCCACCGTTCTGACTTGAATTGTTGATCTGAGCAACATTAACTTCAGGGTCAAACCCTTTATACTTCGTAAATACCGCCAAGTTTTGCCCAGTAGCATAAACTCTTAGTGATCGGAGCCCAATACCTTGAATAAGTTTGCTTGGGAATTGGTAGGCCAAGGTAACATTCCTAATCCGGATGAATGAGGCATCCTCCACAAAGCGTGTCTGAGGACGCGGTACAAAGTCAACATTCTTGGCCGGATCCAATCGATACTTACGTGGTATATCGGTAACATCTCCCTCTTCTTCCCAGGCTCTGTATACGTCTACGGTATTAATTTTTCCAAAATATTGATCCAAATCCTGACGGAATAAATTGTACACCTCATTACCTTTGGAAAACTGAAGGAATACATTTAGCGACAGACCTTTCCATGTAAAGGTGTTATCAAACCCACCGGTAAAATCGGGGATAGGGCTTCCATAGATAATCTTGTCATTTACGTCAATCACATTATCTCCATTGACATCCTGCCACAAATTATCTCCTGCTTCCGGTCTAGGCAACGTAGAAATCTTATCTTCATAGGTTACCGCATCAGCTTCTGCACTTGTGGAAATCACTTTGAGAGGATTATACACATAATATGACCCCAATTCTTCCCCTTCTCTAAGTATGCTTATTACCCCTCCAAAAAGATAGCGCTCAGTCTTTTGTACGTCATTTCCACCAGGCAAACTAATCACTTTATTATTCAAAAAACCGATATTAAAACGCGTGGTCCATGTAAAATCTCCTGAGGTAAATGGGGTAGCTTGTAACTGCAAGTCCACACCCGAATTTCGAATCTTACCCAAATTGGTCAGTGCTGAACTATACCCGGTGGTATTGGGAAGATCCACTTCAAACAAAAGATCTTCGGTATCCTTCAAGTAATAATCTGCCGAAAGCGAGAGTCTGCCTTGAAACAAAGTCATATCTACTCCAATATCAGATTGGGTAGTGGTCTCCCAGCCTAGCCCTTGATTTAATAATCCATTAGGTGCCGATCCAATCCCAGCAATCCCCATATAATCGTCACCTGTGAGATACAACCCCTGAGAAACGAAATTGGCAATTTCCTGATTCCCAGTTTGTCCCCAACTGGCTCTAAATTTAAGATCATCAAAAATAGAATTGGCCATAAAGTCCTCTTTAGCCACATTCCAACCCACAGAAAATGCGGGGAAAGTTGCGAAGCGATTTCCAGAGCCAAACCTTGAAGAACCGTCACTACGAAGAGAAGCCGCAAATAGATACTTGCTTCTATAGTTGTATTTAAATCTACCAAAATAGGAGATCAGTGAAAATTCTGTAATCGAGGAAGATGCACGCAACAGGTTAGCCCCAGCATTGACCGTGTATACCAAATCGCTGGCTGCTTGATTAGCACGGGCTTCTAGGTATTCTGTGCGATTGTTTTGCAAACTAAGACCAGCAAGAAAGGTAAGGTTGTGATCATCATTGACGGTAGTCTTGTAGGTAGCTACATTTTCGTTAATCCATCCCCGCGCCAATACCAATGAAGATGCCGATTGACGGTTGTTATTCCTTATGATTTCAGAAGGAAGGAAATTATCTTGTTTTAGAGTTAACAAATCCAAGGCTATATTAGAACGAATGCTAAGGCCTTCAATTGGCTCGTAGTTCACATATACATTGGCGTTAGTGCGATCCGTGTATGTGTCATATATCCCATATTTAAGCACCCTTAAGCTATTACCTCTTTCCGGCGCCAAATCTCCAATTTCCAAACCAGATGCGTCCGCCGCTTCCTGACTGACAATGTGTGTATTCATCAGGGGGTTATTACCCAAACCCCTATAAAATACCCCGTTGAATCTGGGGCCTTCATCCGTAGCATCCCGATATGAATACGCGTAGGCAAAATTAGCGCCTACTCTTATCTTTTCATTGGCCTTTAAATCCAAATTCCAGCGGGTATTTATTCTCTGATAACTGGTACCCAAAGTAATACCATCTTGATCAAAATAGCCCAGCGACCCGGAATAGGTAAAATCATCTGATCCACCTCTCATTGAAAGGTTTGAATTTATTACTGGCGCAGCATGTGTAATCACATCTTGCCAATCCGTATTGCCATCTGCTCTCCAGGGCATGGTACCATCTCCATTCCAGTATTCATCATAAGTGATATCTGGGTCTACACCTAGATACTTTACAGCAGCTGCTATCTCAGAATCGGCCCATGACTCGGTGTCCATGTACTCAAGCTTACGGGATAAGGACTGGGTTCCCACATAGGTATCAAAATTAAATTGGGCAGGGCCCTTTTTCCCTTTTTTGGTGGTAATAAGAATCACGCCATTAGAAGCCCTAGCACCATAAATGGCCGCCTCCGAAGCATCCTTCAAAACTTCAATAGATTCGATATCATTGGGATTAATATCGGCCAATGCATTGGTACCGACATTGCCATCATATTCCCCTCCACCAGAGCCATCAAAGTTGTCTCCATCAATAGCCAATGATCCGAAGCTCCCTGTTTTCATAGGTACTCCATCAATCACATACAAAGGTTCACTACCTGCTCCGATTGAAGAAAAGCCGCGCACCCTTACCTGAACAGCAGAGCCGGGCTGACCTGAAGATTGCTGTACCATCACACCTGCCAGTTTTCCCTGAAAAGCCGCATCAACACTGGATACTGGAATATTTGCAACTTGATCTCCTTTAACAGACACGATTGATCCAGTAACTTCGCCTTTAACAACACTTTCATATCCTGTTACCACGATATTATCAAGTTCCCTTGCGTCGTCCTGAAGTGCTACATTTATTACGTTTCGAGAACCTATTTCAATCTCTTGGGTCGAGTAACCAACATAGCTAAATACCAGAACCGCACCAGATGTTTGCTGAACATCTAAATTGTAATCACCATCAATATCTGTAATAGTGCCATTTGTTGTTCCTTTAACCTTTATGTTGACGCCCGGTATTGGTTCTCCAGTAGAAGCCGAAGTAACCTTACCTGATATTACTGACGCCAATGCCCCATCTATAGATGGTAAATTGTTTAAACTAACAGAGGTAGCTTGCAACGAGCTAAAAAAGATTAGCTGCAAGCAAAATACCCAGACAAGATTTTTTAAGTACAAAATTCGCATAATTTACGTTTAATAAAATTTGTGGATTTAATGATTATTGATATTCCGATCACCCTATTATCAATTATTGGCAATCGTGAGAACTCTGCAATATTCTCTACAGAGTGATACTTTCATTAGGGAATATTATTCATAATTTATAGTTTAGGATGGAACATTTAATATTAATTATTTCTTAATACTTGAGTTAAAATTTGTACTAACTATTGGCCGTAATTGGTCAAGATATAACGCATCTAGCTTGCCCAAAATATTTTAAATCAATTTATGAATTATGTATGACATAAGCAATGTTTTAATTCTCTTTTACACTCAAAATATTTTTCTTATATCTTTTTATTCAGTTGAAATTACTGATGACTTTTTGTAGGTTAGTCTAGGTTTATGGTAACCTTATCTATAATAGGAAAACTATCCCCATTATCAGATTTTAATATTGCCATATATTGGATAAACCGACTGCCTCTAACATCGAATGATTTGGTTGCAACAGTTTCCCAAGCCTGATTAATCAAATCTTCTTTGGATTTAGCATGTCTCACTAAAAATTCAACCGAAGCATTTACCGGAATATCAGCAACATAAGAAAGTTGCCCCTTCTTCTTATCCCTAAAATTGAAAATAGAAGAAGTATAGGTCTGCTCCCATGACCGGTTATAGATATGACCCATATCAGTATTTGATCCCCAATGAGGGCCTAGTGTGGGTAGTTCTACTATCCGTGGATTGGTAAATCTATTGCCATCATTATAAAACACCTTCGATAAAGCCACATGTGATCCGTCATCAGTATGATTGTTAACTGCTAGATCCAATAAGCCATCTTTGTTGAAATCCCCACTAACTGCATCCGAGCCTGAATCATTAATCAGGTATGATTTGTTATCAAAATTGAATCCATCCGGACCTCCCCAATATAAATAACAAGGTATCTTTTCACGTGTGCCATTTGCGTGATAATGTGGCACCAACAAATCTAGATACCCATCCCCATCCCAATCTGCTACCGATGGGCCTAGGGGACAGAACCCCGGAAGCCACTGTGAATTCCACTCTTCAAAACCATTTGGTCCTCCCCAAACTAAGGATATACCTAAATCAAAGGAATAAGTCTCCATATCCTTGTAGCTGCCAACGATGAGGTCAAGCCACCCGTCATTGTTCAAATCTGCTGTTTCCAGGTCTCCCACATTTGGTATATTCAGGGAGTCATACCTCGACTGGCCATAGCCATCCGGACTACCGTAGAATATTCTAACCCCTTGCTCAATGTATGAGCTAGCTACTAGGTCAAGCCATCCGTCCTTGTCATAATCTGCTATTTGAACCCCAACTGAACGCCCATGACAGGGTACATCTTCTCTACGATCTTGTGAATAACCTGACTTGGACCCATAAAAAATTGTAATATTCGTGTTTTGTCGGTCTTCGTCATCATTACCGTACTGCCCAACTGCTATATCTAAGTAGCCATCTTTGTTAATATCGGCAATAGTACTGAAAGCTATATAAGCTTCGAAAACCACCGTTCGACTATCAATATCAAGGCCATTTGCGGTACCCCAGAAAATATTAATCCCACCCCATGGGTCATCAGTACCGCCGGAATGCAATTCGTCTAGAACCATCAAGTCTACAAATCCGTCTGCATTAAGGTCAGCGGCAGATGACTCATAACCGCTCCTGAATGGTATACTTAGCCTATTTTCTACAGAAAAATCATCGGGACCACCCCAATAGATATAAACAGGTATTTTTTCATTGACGGTGCCCCCAATAATATTGCATACCACCAGACGATTCGGTTTGTTGTGCTCTGGGGGTACGGTGGTTATATCGTAAGCACCTTCGGTGCGAAAAAGCCTATTCGACTTTTCAAAATCCTTGTTTCCTTTGCCATAATAAATCCAAGAATTTGTGATAAAGTTGGTGTCCGATTGATGAATGGCCAACGCAATATCTTGGTGTCCATCACCATTATAATCTCCAGTGGTTACCGCTCTGGCATAATGTGCCTCCAAGTGCGTAGTGGTCATGCTCCCGTTCCATAGGATGGTAATATCCTCGCGGGAGCCAGAACCAGATCCAGATAGTTCGCCACCACCAGCTATTTGTTGATTAAAGTAGGTCAAAATAAGGTCATTTTCACCATTCGAATCCAAGTCTGCCACCACCACCTGACTAGCCCGGTGTCCTTTAATTGCCAGATGATCGGATAATTCCCGGTCGGAAGTTCCGGTAATGACATCGATTAGATCTCCCTGACCCGTTATAATTAAATCTACTGTGCTATCGTTGTTAACATCTCCTTGAAAAATACCCGTAGGCTTGGAAATACTATGGGCAACGATATCCTTATTAGGATTTTGCTCGTTAGCCCACAACAGGGTTATATTCTTATCTGAGAGAATGGCAATATCTTTCTTACCGTTCCCATCAAAATCACCACTTACCATTGAAACAGCCTCGGCAATGCCCAATTCCATATAGTTTGTTAAAAAATAACCCGAAGGGCTGCCCCAGTAAGTTCGTACTACATTACCCCCAGGCTGATCTGGTTTCCAAGCGGGTTGATTCAAGGTTATGATATCCTGCCAACCGTCTAGATTCAGGTCTGCCACCGAAACCGCTATGGCATCATATACTGGTAAAATACCGTTGCTTCTACTCGCTGGCCATCCATCCTCTCCACCATAAATCATGGTTACAAACCTGCGGGGATGTTGAAGGCCATCATGGTTTGGGCAAAAGACCAGGTCTGACCATCCATCATTGTTAAGATCCGCAACTTCTACTTGCTTGCTACCTCTGACATGTAATTCCGATTGTTTTAAATTGCCATCTGCAGAAATTTCAATGGTAGTAGAAGTAACTATATTAGAACGATCATGGGTATGAGGATAAACTAGGTCAAGCCAGCCATCATCGTTCAGATCAAATCGGTTGATCGTCCTAATGGCACCATCTTTACTTATATATATGTTTTGGCCCGAAGCATCTAGTGTGCCATCCCTAAAATCCTCAAAAGAGTCTTCAGTCCAAACCTGTCCGTATACTAAGCCGTTTAGCAAGAATAGAATGATGATTGTATGTGTTTTTATTAGACCTTTCATTTTCCACGTTCAATTAAA
>JAUHYU010000086.1 GCA_030426345.1 Bacteroidia bacterium | reverse complement strand
TAAAAGTTGTCAACTCATTCTTTTTACTTTCAACAGTTATTTTTCCCTTCATAGCATCGGTTAGGCCCTTTACTATTGATAGTCCAAGCCCTGTGCCTCCATACTTTTTGGTAATGGTACTTTCTTCTTGCTCAAATGAATTGAATATTTGTTTGAATTTGGTCGAATCAATACCTTTCCCGGTATCGCTTACCGAAATGTCTAAACGTATTCTATCCTTTACTTCTTGCGATTTCACACTAAGTTGAATATGCCCTTTTTGCGTAAACTTAACTGCATTGGAAAGTAGGTTTATCATAATCTGCTTAATCCTGAATTCATCACCTACCAGATCTACTAAGTCAAGATCAGGGTTATAGTCAATTTTCATTTCAATTCCTTTTTCCAAGCACTGTACGGAAAAAAGTGAATTCATGTACTGGATGATTTCCTTAAGGTAAAATGGTTGACTAGTCAATTGTATTTTCTTGAAATTTAGTTTTGAAAAATCCAGAATGTCATCGACAAGCCCCATGAGCAATTTTGTATTTTCGGATATTGCCTGAGCATATATTTTTTGATCCGGTCCCAATTTTGTTTTATGTATTTGCTCTGAATATCCCAAAATCCCATTGAGTGGCGTGCGTATTTCATGGCTCATGTTAGCCAAAAACTCTTCCTTGATATTAGCAAGTTGATTTGCTTTGTTTTTTTCCTTTTCTAAGCGCTTGCTCAAATAGAATGATCTTGAAAGATCCCGACCAATAGCAACTAACAATATGCCACCAATAAGTATACCTGCAATCCCTATTATGAGTATAGCCAGCGTGGACCTTTCGATAATTCCGTAGCCCTCATCCCTGCTCCTCTCAGCATTTTCCTGTTGGTGATTTTTTATCTGATCAATAATTTTGTAAATCTCATCATGCAAGAGCATGTCTTGCTTTAGTAAACTAGATTCCTTGGACGACAGCAAATTTTGATTTTTGAATTCTGAACTGGCAACCTCCTCAAGAATTTCCTTTACTTTTATCAGCACAGTATCCGGCTTATAATTGGTTAACGTAACTGTATCTAAGCTTACTTTAGCCGATTTCAACGTGTCACTTTGAAGACTAAAAACCGTATCGATGTGAACATTTTTACCACCAAACAACCTCTTAATACCTCCCCACACCCCTCGCTGCTTATGTTCAGATGCTATTACAGTTTTCTTTAATGTTGGTCTCATTGCCTCTATGGGGACGAGATTGGCATTTATCTTAGATTTTATTTCTGTACTATCTTTAGTATTCTTTTTTATTTTCTTCAGCGCCTCATTACTGTAGTTTCTCTTTCGCTGATTCCTCTTAGCTTCCATAAATGCATCCAAAAAATTCAGCTTTTGGCTGAAAAGTGTATCAAGGGAGTCTACTTTTTGGACTAATAATTCGTTCTCAAACATTTCCTTTCTCAACCCATCAATATTGGCATGAATTTCCTCGACTTCCACTAGATATGCATCATACAAATAGGGTTTGTCTGTAAGAATATAAGATTTTATATAATTTTCAGATTTTGTGATTCCTAGAATAGTTTTTTGAATCAGGGAAGTTTTTCTATCAGGTTCTGAGAGCTTATGAATCGACTCTTTGAGCTTTTGGTAGCTGTCATAGCTCCATAGGCTTGCTCCTGCCACAACAAATAGCATAATAAAAAAAGTAATCCATACCTTAGTGTTCAGAAATAGGTCTCCTGATCTTTTCATGCCTTATTAACGCTAAAATGCTGCATTTTTCCATGAAATTAAATAATTAAAGGGAATATTGAAATCTTTCGGTGTATTGGATAAATTGGTGCTCAATAGACACTACACCATTGTTCATAATTAAAATAGAAATAAATGAAACTCGTCTCCTGGAATGTAAATGGCATTAGGGCCATTATGAAAAAAGACTTTGCGGGCTCCGTTGCCAGTCTTGATGCTGACGTCCTTTGCCTACAAGAAACCAAAGCAAATACCGAGCAAGTAAAAATTGCGCTTGAACTGGTCGACGGTTATCATGTTTGTGCAAATGCTTCAAAAGCCAGACAAGGATATTCCGGAACAGCAATCCTATCCAAAAAAACTCCAATATCAGTAACATATGACATGGGAATTGAAACTCATGACCAGGAAGGTCGTGTGATTGCTGCAGAATTCGACGACTATTTTGTAGTGACAGCTTACGTACCAAATTCCGGGAATGAACTGGTGAGACTTGACTACCGCGCACAGTGGGACGTAGATTTTCTGAATTATCTAAGAACGTTAGAAAAAGTTAAGCCTGTTGTAGTTTGCGGTGATTTTAATGTCGCCCATCAGCCCATTGACATTGCTCGCCCCAAGGCCAATTATAATAAATCTGCCGGTTATACGCAGAAGGAAATTGATGGGTTTTCAAGATTTCTGGACCATGGATTTATAGACACTTTTAGGAATAAATATCCAGATGAGGTGAAATACTCTTGGTGGAGTTATCGAGCGGGTGCAAGACAGAAGAATATTGGATGGAGAATTGACTATTTTTTAGTGAGTGCTGCATTGCTGCCAAGGGTCAATGATGCTTTTATTTTCAACGAATTTATGGGCTCCGACCATTGTCCTTTGGGGATTGAATTGTAAAGAAGAACTCAATGAAAAGCACGCTTATTGCTATTGTAATATTGCTTTTTTCTCATATTGTAAATGCTCAAAATTTTGATTTCAATAGGATGAAATCGCCGATTCTATTTGAAGGAGATTATAAATTCGCCTATCGCGATCCTGCTGTGGTGTATCATGACAATGTTTTTCATTTGTTTTTCACACTAGTGGAACGCTCAACTGATGGAGGCATGTATCTCTTTGTCGCCCACAGCGAAAGTGATGATTTAATTCATTGGAGCTTCCCGCAAAAGCTAACACCTCGTGACCGAAACCTAAATTATAGCAGCCCGGGAAATATTGTGAGGTATAAGAATGAATGGATTATTTGCTTTCAAACGTACCCAACACCAAATTTTGAAACTTGGGGAAACGCCACAAGCCGTATTTGGATAATGAGAAGTGATGATCTGAAACTTTGGTCAGAGCCAGAGCTCTTGAAAGTAAAAGGTGATGAAGTAGCTCAATCAAAAATGGGCAGAATGATTGATCCTTATCTATTGCAAGATGGTAAAGAGTCTGGAAAATGGTGGTGTTACTACAAGCAGAACGGCGTTTCTATGTCTTATTCATACGATCTGATACACTGGACATTTGCAGGATCAGCCGACTCTGGCGAAAACGTGACAGTACTATTTAAAGATGGAGTGTACACGCTTTTTCATTCTCCGGAAAATGGAATTGGAGTAAAGCAATCTACTTCACCCTCAATGTGGGGTGAGGATAAATATTTGATAACGTTAGGACAAAAAGATTGGCCATGGGCCGCACGCCGACTTACGGCAGCAACAGTAATTGACCTGACCAAGAACCCTAAATACGGGAAATATGTTATGTTTTTCCATGGTTCATCAGAAGAAGGGGCAAAGCCAAAGTACAATGCTCACAACAATGCAAGTCTAGGAATCGCTTGGAGTGATGACATGATTAACTGGAATTGGCCAGGAAAAAGATAGTAATCACATACTCTATCTACTCATCCATATCCTTTCGTGGTCTTCTAGGCCTCTTATTAGCCTCTTCACCGTCACTATTTGGAAAAAAACGCATAGGAGTATCTGCATTTTGATTTTGTCCAGCATTGGGCTTTATCCTTGGGCGGGTTCCTCCAGATCTTTGGTTAGCCTCACCTAATCCCCCAGAAGGTCGACTTCCTGCCTGTTGTTCATCATAGCTTCTCCTCGGTCTAAAACCAGATGATGTATCACCGCCTCTTTGGGTATCCTGCCTTGGCCTCCGTACATCGTTGTTTGTTCCTCGGTAACCACTCTGCCGATTTCCACCATTACGATTAAATCCTCCACGGCTCCCCCCTTTTGGCTTTTTTAATCGATATTCCATCTTGTGCTTAATCCTATACTCTTCAATAAGAGACATGATTAACTGCTCAAATTCTTTAGGATAAGCATTGACAGTATAAATTTGATCCCGTTCTCTTTGCTGTACTTTTTCGGGTTCAAAATTTGGATTATGCTTTTTAATTTCATCTATAAATGCCAATCCCACATTATTCGTATCAAACCGCGTAAATCTTAACCCGGATCGCAAAAAACATATAAATACCGTTATCAGGTTAGGGTTTTCCTTTTCCACACTAAATCATTTATGGTTCATAAAATTCAAATTAAACACAATTCATTCTTTTATACAAAAGAATGTACCTTCATTGAAGTTAAGCTATGTTTGTTAAAATCTCATTCACAAACATTTGTTAACCTACCCTAATCAATAATTTTATATCTTGGGAATATTCACTATGGTTAACGCTAACTCTTCCTTATAATAATCAGACTTCTGGTGCCCTCTAAAAATCATTAACGCCAAAAATCCTCAGATTGTTGGCAAAAGAAAAAATAATAGTATCCATATCACTAAATTTACCCTTACATTGTATGTAACCTGGAGCAAACACAAAAATTGTATCTCCCTCAAACACACCACCTTCTACTTCAAATTCCGCATCCCAAATAAATTTATCTTGTATTTCAATTCCCCCGTCAGCCTGCTTTTGTTTTTTTATATTATTCCGAGTTTCAATTCGTCTATCATTATAGTAAACATGTAGGGAATCAATTTGAACTAGCGACTCTGCATCCAAGTCAAACCGCTGTTTGATAACAAATTTAGAGTCTCCCTTGCCCACCAACTCAACTGTTACTTTTCCACAAGAGAAATATATAACATCCTCTATTTCGTAATCTTGATTTCTCACTTTATAAGTAAGATTACATGAATTACCAATGACAAGTATTAAAAGGAAGCTTATGGATTTAACCCATGGAAACTGTTGCATATTTGAGGCTTTATCCGCCGATAATAAAAGAAACCTAAGTTACAAATATTCTAATCCTTCAAAAGCTAATCCCAACACAAGCGGTACAAATTTAGAAGAATAAAAAAATCACTTAGCAGGCTTTTTTCCGACTATAAAAAAATTTAATACAAGACATATGCTATTGACAATAATCTGAAATGGCCAAGTTGTTATTAAATTGTCAAAAGAACTCCAACCCCCATGTGTAAAATAATAAATAGGGTAATAAACAGCAGGAAGCATGGCTAAGGAAATCATCAAAATAGCCATAAGCATAGACCAACTATCTATTCTCATGATGCCTGATTCCACACTCCGCATCAAGCTATAAACAGTAAGATAAACGACCAAGTTAAGTACTAAGGCCAAAGTTGCATGAACAATCTCGCCATTGCCTAACGAAAAAATCACGGCGATAGCAAACGCCACCATGACCGAAAATAAATTGACAGAAACCATAAAAAATCCATGTAATAGGATGCGCAAAAGCGGTGACTTTTTATCCATATCAGATGGCTACCTTGCCCTTTATATGGGGGTGAGGGTTATAGTCCAACAATTTAAAATCGTCGTAAGTAAAACTCAAAATATCTCGAACTTCAAGGTTGATTTTCATTTTTGGCAATGGCCTTAGGTCGCGAGTCAATTGCATTCGAGCCTGATCTAGATGGTTTGAATATAAATGTGCATCACCAAAAGTATGTACAAAGTCTCCTGGTTCCAGGTCACAAACCTGCGCCATCATCATAGTGAGCAGTGCATAAGAAGCAATATTAAAGGGCACTCCCAAAAATATATCTGCACTCCGCTGATATAGTTGGCAGCTTAGTTTGCCATCTGCCACATAAAACTGAAAAAATGCATGGCATGGAGGCAGAGCCATTTTTGGAATATCTCCCACGTTCCAGGCACTAACGATCAACCTTCTAGAATCAGGATTGGTTTTTATGGCATTGACCACACCGATTATTTGATCAATCGTGTTCCCATCAGCCGCCGCCCAACTACGCCACTGGTGGCCATAAACCGGGCCAAGGTCTCCATTTTCATCTGCCCACTCATTCCAGATAGATACTTTGTTTTCATGGAGATATTGGATATTTGTATCCCCTTTTAAAAACCACAGCAACTCATAAATGATGGATCTCAAATGCAGTTTTTTGGTAGTTATCACCGGGAATCCATCTGCCAAGTCGAAGCGCATTTGATAACCAAAAACACTAAGCGTACCTGTTCCGGTACGGTCTTCTTTTTTCACGCCATTATCCAGCACATGCTGCATCAAGTCAAGATATTGCTTCATATATCTATTGTTTTTCCATTAAATCAAAAATGGATTACATTTATATTCTACTCCTATAAATCATAAAAGATCAAAATTAATTAAGTTCGTCCAAAATATAAGCCCTCAGTGAATTTAATATCTGTATAATTATCAATGAGTCTGTTTACAAAACTGCTTAAAAAATCCCTTAAAGACTTCTTTGCAAAAAGAAAGAAATGGCTCATTGGCATGTCAGTTGGCACGATACTGCTCATAGGGATTAATTATCTGCTCAGTAATTATATTGATGATAAATTGAGCTCAGAGATCAAAGAATTAGTAAATAGTCAATCCAAAGGTTTTTATTCTGTAGAGTTTGATGAGATAGCTTATAACATCAATGATGGTCGCTTCTTTGTTACTGACTTTACCTTTAAAGTACATCCTGACCATGAAAAAGATTTAAACCTTTCGGAGTTCCAGCGAAAATATATTTATAGTGCTACAGTACAAAGAATGAACATAGACCTGACTGATTTTTGGTCTGTTTATTTTACCAAAAAATTAAAAGTCAAGGGGATTGAAATCGTCAAGCCCTCTATCAATATCCTAAATCTTGACAAAAATAAGATTCCAAAAAAAATATCCTTTGAAGCAGGAAACTTGTATCAAGTGCTCTCAGGGCATTTAAAGGAACTTAAAATCAATGATTTTAAAGTTGAGGACGGAGAAGTAAATTACTCTACTGACGAAGGGCCTGATTATGATAATTTCAAGGTAAAAGGGATTGATTTTGAAGTATCTAATTTTCAGGTAAACGAAAATTCCCAGCGGAGAACGGACAAGTTCTTTTATACTGATGACATTTCATTAACGATCAGAGATCAAGTACTCCTGCTCAAGGACAGCATCCACAAGGTTTCCTTTGATGAGTTTCATATTTCAACTATTGATAAATTATTGCAGTTTAAAAATTTCAATCTGACAAAAAGGCCTCAGCCTGAAGGAGTATTAAACGAACATAACCATTATGAAATAACCGTTCCAGAGTTCACGTTTTCGGGTATTGACTTTGTGAGTGCCTACAATGAAAACGTACTGAAGATGGACAGTATCCAAATAGTAAAGCCCAATATCCACATTACAAAAAGGGTCAAAAATCCATTGCGAGATTCCACCAAAAACAACCTAATGGATATTGCCATGATTTACAGTGACTATCTGAAGATCGATCATTTCAACCTGACAGACGCCAACTTGATATTTACTGATAGCACTCGGCATCTGCCGGTCAAGTACAGCATAGATCATATTTCAGCGTCTATGCAAAAATTGGAGATCGACACTGGAGAGTTCCTCCACAACAAATACGGCATCAATTTTTCCGGCATGGATTTGTTGGTAAAAGATTATGAAATGAGCTTGCCTGACAGCATGAACACCATCATGTTTGACGAGTTGTCTATTGCTTCAAATTCCATGGAATTAAAATTAAAAGGTTTCAATATTCGACCTAAGAAAACTTCAACTTCCAACCTGATGGGTGGGAAACTGTATGCTGAAATCCCATACATGGTAATTTCCGACTTTGACGTGGCAAGAGCCATCAATCAGGATTCATTCGACATTAAAGAAATTTATGTCGAGCATCCAAACTTCCGATTTATCCCTATTGAAAATAAACTCGCGAAACAGAAAAACATTTCTCCCAATGGATTTTTTGGGCTTTTTCAGGGTATTCAATCCTTTTCTTCCTACTTCTCTCTAGACAGGTTCAAATTATTAAATGGTCAATTGTTGATTGAAAACACTCCAAATTCCATGACGCCGTTGGCCAAGCTCACATCTGTGAATATTACACTCGATAACGTGTTGGTGGATAGCCTAACCGATACCGATAAAGGCACATTTGGAAAATCCATGCTTGAACTTTCAGCAGAAAAAAGTGAAATCAATCTTCCCGAGTTCGCTATTCGCACCCAGCATCTAGCTTTTTCATCTGACAAGGGCAGACTTGCAATGCAGGATATTGAAATAAAAAATGATTCGCTTCAGTCGGATCTGCTTGTAAGCCTGCAGTTATCTGAAATTTTGCTAAGTGGCATTGATCCGGATTGGTCAAATTTCCATGAAAAAATATCCATGGATTCCATGAGGTTTTCATCACCGGAAATTAGCATTAGTGATCAGACCATTTCTAGTCACGCCAAGAAAATATCAGTCCCTAAATTACCTGAAATCATGATTCAAAATTTGGTTGGGCAACATGCAAACATAAATATATTTGATCACGGGCTTCCACTTTTCCTTGCCAGCGATATCAATTTTGATATTTCTAAATTTACTTTTGACCCGGCATCGAATATTGATTTGGTAAATCAATTTGATTACGATCGTATAAAATATTTTCATTTATCCGATTACAATTTCTACCTCACAAAGCAGCAGCATTTTATTCATGCTGCGGGCATTTCTTGGGCCGATTCAGACGGAGCTTTACAACTCGACAATATCTCATTGGTTCCGATAGGCAAACCAAATAACCGTTATAAAATTGCCATTCCTCAAATCAAAATCTCAGGCGTTGATCTTAAGAGGCTGTTAAAAGAATCTTACTATGTTGGCAATGAAGTGTTGATCGATCGTCCAACAATAGACCTATTCCTTGCCAAAGGCCGACAGGAAAACCTCACCAATCTGGACCTTGGTTTTATACCCATTCTCATGAGGAATAATTTCTTGGGCTTCTCAACTCAAAATTTTGTGATGCAAGATGGCAGCATTCATGTCCATAAAAAAACGGAAACTGATTCGCTAATATTTGAGGCTGACAATATTAACCTTTCAGTTGATGGTTTTTTAGTAGATTCTACTACTGAAATGATTCCAGAGCGGTTTTTATTCGCCAACGACGTCAAACTACATGGTGATTATTTGACGGCATATTTTCAAAACAGTAGTGATTTCTATAACATAAACCATTTCTATATTTCGACACATGAGCAAGACATTCGTCTCAATGGCATCTATTATTCTAACAATACAAAAGCAGACTTTGCCAATAAAAACAAAACCAGGTTTACCGCCAAGGACATATTCCTGCGCAATATGGATTTTCATCAATTCACACAGAACCAATCTCTTATCCTCGGAGAAGTTCTGATCAACAATGCTGATCTTAGACTTACTTCTGTTGATAGTGACTCCGCAAACGCTAAAGCAAATAGTAAAATGGAAGAATACCCCTTTGACACACTTTTGTTAAAGGATATATCCATTGATAAAATCCTGCTCAATGATGCAAAAATCACCATGGACCACGCATACATTTCTAACAAAAAACTAGCCGTCCCCGACCTATGGGTGCTGGCCGAAGGCATTAAATACAATCCGCTGGCGGCGGCAGATAAGAGTAGAATATTTTATTCTGACAACATGATGATCAAGGCGGAAAATATATCAATGGGGCTTCCCAAAAGCCTATCGTCCGTTCGCATCGATGCAGTGGAATTGAGCTCAAAAGACTCCTCAGTCCATGCCAAAAATTTTGCTCTTATCCCGTTGGTAAGCAAATACGATTATGGCCCCACGAAAGGATATCAGGCCACTTGGTTGAGTATCGAGAACAATTCTTTGGACATGGAAAAAGTAGACTTTCTAAACATTATCAATGCCAATACCTTGGATGCGAATAAGATTGTTGTCAACAAATTAGACATGTCTGTTTTTAGAGACAAGCGGGTCTCATTTCCAGAATGGCAACGAAGGCCACTGCCTCAAGCTACACTCCGCGAATTGGATTTTAAGATTGACATCGATACAATTGATTTGCACAATGGATATATCTCTTATCAGGAATTCGCTGAAAAGGCTCTTTCCACAGGTGAGGTGTTTTTCACAGATCTCGATGCTCGGATAACTAATATTACTAATGACGAAGCAAAAATTAAAATTCATCCTCATACCAATCTAGCTGCGCGAGCATCCATTTTTGGAAAAGGAAAAGTACATGCTGAATTCCAATTTGACATGCAAAATCCTGATAATATCCATACCTATGGAATAAAGGTGGATTCATTTGACATTACAGAGTTTAACAGAATTATGATACCTAGTGCTTCGGTCAAAATCACGAGCGGGCATAGCAATCAGATCATCATGTCTGCCAAAGCCAATAATGAATATAGCTATGGCGAGATGAAATTTTTGTATGAAGACCTGAAAATATCGCTACTCAACCGCGAATCTGAAACACCCAAAGGAATCGGAAATGTGCTCGGGTCTTTTTTTGCAAATACCTTTATTATCAAATCCAACAACCCTCGCAATTTCATTATCCGCAAAGGGGATGTATTCTATGAGCGAGATGAAAAAAGAGCTATTTTTAACTATTGGACCAAAACATTTTTAAGTGGAATGGTCAGTAGCATCGGTGCCACAAATAACAAAAAGAAAATAAAGAAAATGCAGGAAGAAAATCTCAAACAACTGCAAAAACAAGAGAATGCTAAGTCATTGACACATTCAAACGAACAAAACAAGGAATAGACCCAATATCCAACCTGAATTCCTTTTTCTCAATTAAATTGATTCTCATTATTAAGTGATTTAATTTTGGATACGAGCTTTAAGTACATTCCACTAAAAATAAAATGTCAGCCCTAAACTATAATCTACAAATATGAAAAGTATCCTCGCATTATTCCTTGTGACAATTATATCTCTACCCTTAATAGCAGATGGGCCTGACGGCAACAAATATCAGAAAGTTTACAATGAAAAAGCATTCTACTTTTCAGGGTGGGGAGCTCCCAAATCCGGATCAGAAGAAGAGCAATTGGCAAAGATGAAGGCATGGGCCAAAGCAGGTATTACTGATTTATTGCCGGGAGCGGGAAAAGAGCGATTGATAGAGTTAATAAAACTTGGCAACGATGTAGGAATCAGAATCCATGCTTGGCACTGGATGATGAACGTAGGAGGCAGCAAAGAGTGCCGCGAACATCCTGAATGGTATTCTGTAAATAGGTTGGGGCAAAACTGTAGGGATTTCCATCCATACGTCGGGTACTATAATTTTCTAAGCCCCTTCTCTCCGGGCGCACGAGAATACATAAAAAAGGGAGTGAGAGAAAAAGCTCAAATTGAAGGAATTGCCTCTGTTCATTTCGACTACATCCGATATGTGGATGTGATTCTGGGAGCAAACTTGCAGAAGAAATACAAACATAATGGAGGCCCTCTTGTGCAAGACAGGCTGCTCCCCGAGTACGATTTTGGGTATCACCCATTGGCAAGAAAAGCATACAAGGAGGAATTTGGCATAGACCCGATCGAAATGACAGATAATGTTGAAAATCCAGCATGGCAACAATTCCGTATGAATGTCATTTCTTCGCTAGTAGATGAATGTGTGGAAATATGCCACGAAGAGGGTACAGCAGCTTCAGCAGCAGTTTTTCCCTTTCCTCAACTGGCCCGTGAATATGTGAGGCAAGATTGGGGACATTGGAACCTCGATTACTTTTTCCCGATGATTTATAAGCAAGACCATGAAGGAAATATGGGCTGGGTTGGTTTTGCAACCAAAGAGGGGGTCAAAGATATGAATCCCGGACAACATCTTTTTACCGGGGTATTGGTTGGCCACTATGGCAATAATATGGATGATTTTGAAGAGGCAATTGTTCAAGCTCATGACAATGGTGCCAAGGGAATTACGTTTTTTACTATTAATGCACTCACAGAAAAACACCTTGCAATTGTCAAAAAATACAACGACCTGTACAATAAATAACAAAATGAAAGAGGCATGGGAAAAGCATGCTTTTCTAATAAATACAGAAGGGCTCCCTGATCACTATCCAGAAGACCCTTCCATATTTAAACTAAAAATCCATGGATTTTGACTGCTTTTAATTACAAAATACGCTACCGAGGTTGCTAGTTTTCAACATCCAAAATCTGAATAGTTTTCAAACCCGCAGGAACTTCCCAAGTTATTTCATCATCTTTTTGATAACCTATCAATGCTGCGCCCATAGGTGAGTAAATTGAAATTTTATTCTCCTTTATATTTGCTTCCTTCGGCATTACCAATTTGACCTCCATGGCCTTATTATTCCCTTGAATTTTCAGTTTAATTTTAGAATTCAATTGCACCACCTTTTTGGGCACTTTGTCGTTCTCCACAACTTTTGCAGTACGCAGTTCAGTAGTTAGTTTTTTTACAGAGAAATTATTTGATGATGAATTGGTAATCACAAAATGATTTAGCAGATCATAGCATGAACTAGATAATATTATATTACTTGATGTCATAGTTGTAACGAGTTAATTAGCAAGATTTTACTTTGGAAATACTGGTGTCAATACAGCTCCCCGGATAGTTGTTGTTGCTTCCCCAAGTCTTAGGGGAAAGAATGACTTAGGGACTAATTAATGAAGGTTTTGAAAGGTAAAGATGTTTTTGAGGAACGGTGAATCGTACACAACAGTAAAAGCGCACTTTTGTCTACAAAAGCCGCCAGGCGATTCAATATCATTTCTACTTTAAGCAAAAATATCTGTTTATAAGTATCCACTGTCAGCTAAACTCCTGTTTAAAGAATTTTGTTTCACATTTTTTGTAAAATATTTTACGTCCCAAGAACTTTGTATTATGCGATCTATGCAAACAAATTATTTCTTCCCCTGTAAATAGCTTATCCCCGCTATTGCAGACAAAGTCGCAAATAATATAAGGTCGAGTCTCAATCCAAAATAATGTCCCGGGATGATCCCGCCAAGTGACAACAGGAATACAACCAAAGCTGCAAATGACGCCCAAATGATCATATCAGAAAGTTTGCGATCGCTCAATATCCCCAACAAGATCATTGGTCCCATCAACGCCGTTCCTGCGAAGCTTACTCTGGCCAGCAACGCAATTTGATCTTTGATCATTTCAGAAAATATCAGAGAGATGATGGCAAACACAAAAATGCCAATCTTTGTAATCCGCATCACTTTCTTTTCTTCCATATTTAATAGCCCCCGCAATTCAGAGCCTAAAGCAAAAATCTGAGCATTGGTAGTTGATAATCCTGCGGCTATCAATCCCACGAGCGCCAAAGCTCCAACAAAGTTTGGTTGTCGGTAAAGAAATGTCTCTTCAAAAAAAGCATTGGCTTGCTGTGCAAGTGGCAAATCTCCCACGGTATCCTTCAAAAAAGAAGCTCCGTACATGCCAATAAATATAGTCGGTGTGATCACCAATATCGCAAATGCACCCACGGCTACAGCCATCAAATGCATGGATTTCATACTCTTCATCACCACCAATCTGGTGGTCAACTGGGGCTGGGTAACCGGGATCATGATTATGGCAATCATAGATGCAATGAAAAATTGTGCACTAAACAAACCTTCCGGTCCGGGAGTAGATAGCAAGGCTACGTTGTCAATTTCAACCCTATCAAACATCGCCTTAATACCGCCAAATTCACTCAGGCAATTATACCCAATAATCCATAGCACGGTAAGCAGCAACAATCCCTGGATGGCATCGCTGTACACGATGGCTTTAAAACCTCCAATCTCACTATATATTAACATCACGGCGACAATGCCCACGGCCCATCCCCAAGACGGAATAAAATCTGGAAATGCAGCACCCATAAATATGGCTATACCTTGAATCTGAATACCTACATAGGGGATCAGAAACAAAAATGCCGTGAGAAAAATAGTGTATCCTGCCCATTTATTTCCGTAGCAATTGGAGAGCATTCCGGCGACGCCTTTGAAGCCCATCTTCTTTACTTTAGTCCGAATGTGATAGCCAAACCAAAGGATAAAAAATACCATGGCGCCATCAGAAACAGCAAGGAAAATCCATGCTCCTATTCCATGGCGGCGAAAGAAGTCAGGCATGCCAAGAAATGTGAACGTGCTAAAAAGTGCTGCAGCATAGGTTAGAACTCCAAGAATAATACCCACATTCGATCCTGCCAACATAAAGTCTTCTACAGATCTTCCTTTCTTGTACGACTTGAGTGAGGCAAACACTAGCAGCCCTGCATAGGCTAACCCAAAAACAATGATCCAAAACTTCATAGCTCTACCTCCTCTTCCTCCTCAGTTCTGTGAACCTTAGTTCCCAGAAAAGTTAAAAAAACCAATGCTACTGTAATTAAAAAACTGGTCCAGAGGGAATATGGTACACCGAGCAATTCAGGTTGATGTACTCCTTGCGGAATAACCAATGGTGTAAAAGTAAGCAGGCAAAGCCCTATTGCTACCAGCCTCAATATCCGCCAGTATTTTCTCCTTTTGTCTTCGTTCATCATAATTTTGGGTTTATGTTGTTAGCACGGATAATTATATAGATTTAAAAAGACAATCACAACCTTTGTAAGGTCAATCCTCCATCCACCATAATCACTTGTCCGGTAGAATAGGGATAATCACCTCTCGCCAGTCCTGCTGCAGCTTTGCCAATATCCTCGGGCAAGCCCCAACGCTGCTGGACAGTCAGTCCTTCAGCAAACAATTTATCATATTTTTCCTTAACTCCCGCGGTCATGTCCGTGGCAATCACTCCGGGGCGGATCTCGTAAACCGGGATTCGAAATTCTCCAAGCCTTGCGGCAAACAATTGGGTAAGCATGCCAAGCCCTGCCTTGGCAATACAATATTCCCCTCGATTGGTAGAGGCCACCGTAGCAGAAACGGAAGAAACTGTGATGATACTACCTTCAAAACTTTCATCAGATTGTTTTTGCTCCACCATCCAGTTCGCTACCAATTGAGTAAGAAAGTATGTCCCCTTCAGGTTGGTATTGACGACATAATCAAAGCTCTCTTGTGTGGCTTCCAGAATATCGTTTCTTTCTTTTGGTGCCACACCAGCATTATTTATCAATACATTTAATCTCCCTAATGTACTTTTTACTTTATCAATTATTGCCTTTCGGGAATCCTGATTACTGATGTCACCCTGACAATAAACCACATTAATTCCATGGATTTTTAGGGCTTTTAGTGCGTCCTGAACCTGTGACTCATCGCGCATGCCATTGATGGCAAGATCGTGCCCTTCTTTAGCCAGGCATTCCGCAATACCAAATCCAATGCCTCTCGACCCTCCAGTAATTAATGCTACTTTGTTCATTTTTTTAGATTTATTTTTTTGCCCTTGGCTGCTAGCTATTAGCTATCCGTTCATATTTATTTTACCAAAACTAATAAAATCGCTTGTTTGTCAATTGCTTCCGAATAATCAGGAATCCCAGTGATATATAACAGGAAGAATTATTAGAACATCAACACTAACATTCTCACACCTTCCTGAAATCCACTTTTCTTTATCAATAATTTCGAGAATCTGATTTGCAATCCCACTTTGTTGTATATCTTTTACTATTCTCTTTCCGTTTATATTACCATCTGCATCTACAATGAAAGCAACATAAACTTTTGATTCTGATTTATTTGCGGTTTTCAGTGGTATTACATTTTTTCCTATCTTTTTAAATAATGAATTAATCCCTCCTTCAACTTTCGGCATTTCATCAACAACTTTATAAACATTTTTCTCAGTCAAAGTATCATAGACCAAAATACAATTGGCTAATGTATCCATTTGTATTTTGGTCTATGAAATTTGCATACTAAATAAAATCAGTATAACAACTATTGCGTATTTTGGATAAAAAGCCATGCTCAATTATATTAGTAATAACACAGTTCTAACATCTTCAAACCGGGAAATTTTTGCTAATAGCTTGAAGCCAATAGCTCATTTACAATTCCTCAATATTCACCCAAGCGCGTTTCTCCCAGCTTTCGATACCTTTCTCTGCCAATTGAACTCCTTTAGCACCTTCTTTCAATGTCCATGGAAATGGATCATCTTTTACGATGTGTTTCAAAAACAATTCCCATTGAACCTTAAAGGCATTGTCAAAATGCTCTTGCTCAGGAACTTTAGACCATCCACCTTGAAAATCTATCGGCTGTGCGATATCCGGATTCCATACAGGCTTTGGCGTGTTGCCATAATGTTGTGTGTAGCATTCGCGCAATCCTGCTACGGCAGATCCTTTCGTCCCATCGACTTGCAAAGTGAGCAAATCATCTCTTTTGACCCGAGTCACCCAAGATGAGTTGAAATGTGCGATGACCCCATCTTCCAACTCAAAAGTGGCATAAGCCGCATCGTCAGCGGTACATTTGTATTTATTGCCACTTTCATCTACGCGCTCTTTAATGTGGGTGGCGCCAAGGCATGAAACTGCTTTTACTTTACCAAAAATATGATCCAACACGTATCGCCAGTGACACAGCATATCGACGATAATACCGCCATCGTCTTCCTTGCGGTAATTCCATGAAGGCCGCTGAGCAGGGATGGTATCTCCTTCGAAAACCCAATAACCAAACTCCCCCCTTACAGAAAGAATTTCGCCAAAAAAACCTTGTTGGATCAAGCGCTGAATCTTCAGCATGCCAGGCAACCAAAGTTTGTCCTGTACCACGCCATTTTTTACCCCGGCTTTCAGGCAAGTCTCATAAAGATCTAAGGCAACTTTCGTTTCTGTAGCTGTTGGTTTTTCACAGTACACATGTTTGCCGGCATCCACGGCCTGTTTTACGGCATCCGCTCGCCTTCCTGTCGTTTGCGCATCAAAATAAATTTGGTAATTAGGGTCATTCATGACCTCATCAAGGTTAGTCGTAATCTTTTGCACCCCAGACATCTCCCTTAGCTTTTCCAACTTAGCCATGCTGCGCCCAACCAATACCGGATCAGGCATGATTACTTCATCAGGGCCAATTTGTACACCACCTTGTTTGATGATTTCTACTATAGATCGCATTAAATGCTGATTGGTGCCCATCCTTCCGGTCACCCCGTTCATGATTATTCCTACCTTATGTACTTGCATGTTTTACTTTTTATTGATTTTTATTTGCAGATTTTCCTTACTCAATTTTACAAATTAAGAATGATTTAAATACGCATATTTTATCTTATCTAAAAATTCACCTTGATCTTCTGCCCAATGTTTATTTGAAAATATTTCCACTTCATTAAATCCATCGAACCCTGCCTTTTCTACCCAACCTCTGATTTGCTTTATGTCAATGCATCCATCGCCCATGAGCCCTCTATCGTTCAGCATGTCGACAGTCGGGCTGATCCAATCGCAAATGTGAAAAGCAAATAAATTATCGTTTTCACCACAGCGATAAATCTCCTTTTCCAAACGTGGATCCCACCAAAGGTGATAGACATCCACAGCCACACCTACGTAGTCAGACCTAAAAAACTCAGCCACGTCATTGGCTTGCTCCATGGTATTGATGCCGGATCGGGTATCGGCATACATAGGGTGCAGTGGCTCTATGGCCAGTTTCACGCCAGCATTTTCGGCATATGGCAATATCGCTTCTATCCCATCCCTGATCTGATCTCTGGATTTCTCAAGTGAAATTCTCGGTTCTGCCCCACACACTAGTACGACCATCGGGCTCCCCAGCGCTTCTGCCTCATCGATGGCCAACATATTATCGGCCATGGATTCTTTGCGCTTTACAGCATCAATAGAAGGGAAGAAGCCCCCACGAACCAAGCTTACAATTTCCAGACCGTTTGCACGAATCATATCTCCGGTCTTCGCGATATCCCTTCCTTCTAAAGTATCGCGCCAAACGGAAATACCCCCGATGCCTGCTTTGCCAAATTCTTCCGCAGATTGGTCAATTTTCCATGGTTTGGTAGTGATGGTATGTACGCAAAGTTTTGACAGGTCTGTTAGTGGGTTTGCCATTATTTCACGCAGTTATAAAATGTATAATATTCTCCTTTATCAAGAAGCCGCTGGGTATATAGGGCCACTTCCCTCGCATGATAATCTCCCCACATGCTAGATTCACCGTTGGCAATTTTTGACCCTTCAGGAATATTGTCCCAACCGTTTGGCTGGTGATATATCGAATGCAAAATCAAACCCTGATGTGATGGATCGGTACTGATATATGGCTCGTCAAATAAAGTATTCAAAACTGTAATGCCTGCCTGAAAATACTTTTCAGAGGCTTTTTTATCAGAGTCAGCTAGATACTTCCCTAACCTCAACAATCCTTGCGCCCCGATAGCAGCGGCAGAACTATCAACAGGTTCAAAATCATTGTAAGGGTCGGCAGGCCTCTCAAGGTAGTTCCCAAGCTTGTGCAACAACGGCGCGCCTGTATCCCAATATGGAATGCCGTCAGTCGGCGTGTGTTCTATATAAAAATCACAAGTTGCTTTTGCCGCTTTTAACATAAAGTCTTCCAACTGCTTTCGACCCCCAAAAGCCTCTAATTCTCCATCGGACAATGTTTTCAAAAACTCCAACTCTTCTGCAAATCCACACATCGCCCAGGCGAGTCCACGTGTCCAGGTCGATCGCCCGGTATACCCTTGTTGTGCATTCGGGCAACGAAAATTACCATCGTTGGTATTGAAAATTGCTTCGTGTGCTGTGCGTCCCCAAATGTCGTAATAGTCGCGGCCATCGCCATAATACACACAATAGTCCGCCGTGGCTTTCATGTGTTTCAGCGCCCTGTCGAGCAAGTTGATCTTTACGTCATTATCCGCTTGTAGCACATGCCCCAACTGATGACTTACCATCAAAATACGGCACGACCTGATCGTGTCAACGAAGAGGGAATGAGGCCCATTGAAAGAATACACAAAACCACCATCGGGGATATTGGTCCATCGGCTAGCTTGCACGGCACCTGAGATTTTCAGTGCCAATTCATAAAAATTCTGCTCCCATTCGTCCAAGGCGACCTTGCCTTCCTTCATCAGCCTGAGCAGGTTTCCATAGGTAGAAAGGTTGTTAAATCCATGGTCGTGCACACCAATGTGACTGATGTGCGTGGCCATATCTTTTACTGTGTGTGATCGGCCATACGACAAAAACTCGTCTGCCCCGATGGCATCGAATTGCAAAATGGCAGAGCCAAATTCGAATCCCTGAGTCCATTCTGTCCAGCCTCGTGTGGTATATTTTCCATTGACCGTGAAAACAGGAGAACCTTTGGAGTGATCATATTCCTCAGCTATCCTATTTACTTTTTCGCCTGAGAGCTTCCAGAAGTTGGCCAACTTACCTGCAAGATCTTTTGTAGTTAGATTATAATTTATTTTAATCATTTTTCGGGTTTGATTTATTGCTTTAGCCAAAGCTAAAAGAAATCGCATTCATGCAAAATGGATTTATCCTGCTATTGCTGGTACTTTTGTTTCATCTGAGCCCGAAACTCGGTCGGACTCATTTTAACCTTTTTTCGAAACAACCGGGAAAAATATGATGGATCATCATAGTTCATTTTGTAGGCAATTTCCTTATTAGAAAGATCTGTGTAGATCAATAACCGCTTGGCTTCTAGCACGATTCGCCGAATGATGAACTCGCTGGCATTGGCCCCGGTTATCGACTTTACTTTTTTATTGAGATGGGCAGGACTTTCGTGCAAAATACCTGCGTATTCCTTAACAAGGTGAACCTCCCTGAAATTTTGTTCCACCAAATTTCGGAATTTATTCACCAATAGAAATGTCGGGTCTTTGATGATTTCATTGTCAAAATAATTGCGATTGAAAAAGTACCTGCACTTCAATAAGAAAATATGCAAATAGCTGCGTAACACGTCTTCCCTGATTTCAGAATCACGCTTATAGTCTTTTCTCAAATGCTCCAAAATATCCAGAGCTTCAGCAAAATCCTCCTTATTCAAGTTCAAGATTGGCTCAGAAGTGTTGTTGTTGAAAAAAGGGAGTGTCATCAATAGGTCCTCATCCTGCAAGCCCAGAGAATAAAAATCTCGTGAAAAAACCATTAAATATCCATGATAATTTTCTTCCCGGGAAATAAGATGTACCTGGCCGGGAGTGAGAAAATGAATGCTATTGCTCTTGATTTGAAATGATTTGAAATCAATCATGTGCGAACCAGCACCATTCACAAAGATGCAGATTTCGTAATAATCGTGTCTGTGCGGTTGCTCTGTCCGATGAGGGTATTCTCTGTTGCGGATAGTTTTGCCCATGACCTCATACACGTGAAAAGCGATGCTTTCCTGGCCTTTAGGCAATTCGTATATGTGGATATTTTTGAGCATTCCAATTTAGAAAAGAGTAAATATAGCAACTTGCTGTAAGTTTTTTCCAATGTGTCTATCTCAAAGGCAACAGAAACTTGAACGACTAAATTATTTTGTCAATTCCTGGTATGTCTCAGGTCTACGGTTTTTAAATCGGCCTTCGTACCTTTCGGGTGAAGTATTTATTTCATAGTAAACCACTTCGTTTGCCTTTCCGATAGCACGAAGGTCACCATCTTCATCGAGTAGGAGACTCTGAAAAGGGTGGCTAAAGACCAAAGGAACCTGATTCTCATAAGCCCTTGTCCTCAGCAATACGGTATTCCAGCCGTCTTTATCTGTATAGCTGCCATAGGAAGGAACAAATAGTATCTGGGCTCCCTTGAGCGAAAGGATTCTGGCTGGTTCGGGCAACTGGCGATCATAGCAAATCATCATTCCCACTTTTCCAAAAGGGGTTTGAAATACCGGATATTGTTCTCCGGGAACATAGCAGGAAGGGTTAATGGTATATCCTTGAGCAAAGTGGGTTTTGCTGTATTTTCCTATGATATCACCATCAGGGTCGATTAAAACACAGGTATTATATGTGGTTTCTCCGTCTAACTCAAGAAAGCCTAAAACGAGATATATGTTTAGTTCATCGGAAAGGTCGCACGCTTTTTTGATATACGGGCCGTCAAGAGGTTCTGCCAGTTGGATAAATTTTTCAATAAGTGCTTCTTTTGATTTTCCTGAAGTAGCATTTACCTCATTGATCACATATCCATCCAATGCGCCTTCGGGAGTAACTACCACCTTTGCATCTCCTTCCAGAGCGGCTTCTTTGACCAAGTGTTCAATCCTTTTCCAATTAGCAGCCTTGTCCCATTTTTTAGGAACCACTGATGCGCTCGCAATTCTAATATGAGAAATGGTCTGTTCTGAGTTTTGGTATTTGTCCAACTTAATTTCCTGACCAAAGCTGTAAAAACCCATGACTGAAAAGAAAAATACCATTATTATGCGCATAGCATGGTTCATTTTGAGATTATACTAATTTTTTATTCAGTAAGGTAATGATCATAATACTCATAAGCTAAGAAATCCAAAAAGGTCAAAAAAAGCCTCAAAAACCCATGAGGCTATAGACTCCTTTGGAATGTTATTTCGCTATCATATATGTTTTTCCCAAAATTCGACTTCCCGATTTACAAATTGCCCAAGGATAATAAATACCCAACGTAACGATGGTAAGCAGTATCTGTCCCCAGAGGAATAGAAAGTCATTTAGTTGATCTAAATCATATCCAAATCCATACTCCTTTTCTTCCGAGTAGGCCACGGTCCTTTCTGCAAAATAGGTATACACCCGAAGCCAGGCCAAAGGCAAATAGATACCAAATGTTATGATCGATAAAATCATTTCAACAGCGATCTTGCCACACGAACTCCAAAATTCAGTCTCCCACGAAATATTATAATTCTTATAGTCAATATTCACCATCCATTTATACACCAAATACATATAGGGAATCATTATGATCCACGTGATGACTTGCTGGATCATAATCATGGTTGGGTTAGCATTGGGCTGGTCTACCATGGCTTGTGCCATGAAAACAGACAAAATAATGATGGGGATAAAAATTGTCAAAAGTAAAATAACAAATAGCTGACCGCCCTTTCCCCGGAATGTAAAAGCGTTTGATTTATAACTAGAATTGTTCACAAAAAACCTGTTGATATCGCGCATGAACCAAGCCATATAAATCCCCAGTGTGATGATGCTAAGGAAATAACCTAGCAAAACTGTACCGATAAACTTCCCAAAACTTCCATGGAATTCAATCGAATGATCTCCGAGTGCAATATTTTTGATTACCAATTTTATGATAAAAAAAGTAATTGCAAACGCAAAAACTATGATTACCAAAATGAATGGGAACATCCACAAAGCTGAGGTATCTCCAGGTTGGATGTTTTGCATTTTCATGATCACAACCACGTAGGGCACCATGAAAAAAGCTAGAAAGGCCAGCCAGATAAGCAAAAGTTT
>JAUHYU010000085.1 GCA_030426345.1 Bacteroidia bacterium | reverse complement strand
TCGCTCGAAACAATGGAGGAATGTCAAATAGATTGTCTTTGATGATGTGCAAATTGTCAATAAAATGAAGGATTTTTGTTTGAGCTCCTCCACTGCAATGAATCATTCCATGGATTTTGGGTCCTATTTCAGCAATTAATTTGGCAATAACAGGAGCATAGGTTCTGGTGGGTGAAAGCACCAATTTTCCCATATTTAGTGGCACTTCGGGGATGGTATCGGTAAGTTTATATTTTCCTGAGTAAACAAGATCTTTAGGGATAGATGGCTCATAGCTCTCCGGATATTTTGAAGCATAATCATGCGAAAACACGTCATGGCGCGACGAGGTCAACCCATTACTGCCCATGCCACCATTGTATTCCTTTTCGTATGTCGATTGCCCAAATGAAGCCAAGCCGACGATCACATCGCCGGGAATTATTTGATCATTGGCAAAAACATCCTTACGCTGCATTCTAGCTGTTACAGTGCTGTCCACAATGATGGTACGCACGAGATCGCCCACATCTGCGGTCTCCCCTCCAGTACTGATGATATTGACACCATTGTCGCGAAGCATTTGCAAAACCTCCTCTGCTCCATTGATGAGCTCTGCAATTACCTCCCCAGGAATTACTTTTTGGTTCCGGCCAATGGTAGAAGAATATAGCACATTGTTCAAAGCACCGACACAAGCCAGGTCATCAATGTTCATGATGATGGCATCCTGGGCGATTCCTTTCCAAACAGAGATGTCCCCGGTTTCCTTCCAGTATATATATGCCAAGGCCGACTTCGTACCTGCTCCATCTGCATGCATGATATTACAATAGTTTTCATCACCACCTAACAGGTCCGGCACTATTTTGCAAAATGCATTTGGGAATAATCCTTTGTCAATATTCTTGATGGCATTGTGTACATCTTCTTTGCTGGCGGAAACGCCCCTTCGCATATATCTTTCTTCCATATTAGGGAATGATTAAAATAAAATGGCCTCTCAAATGGAGGCCAAAATTAGATAATTATGTACAATTTATTATTGACAAACTTGATTAATACCGTTTAGTTGTCCCAATCAATTTTATCCTCCAAAGTATTTCCTCCCGGCTCTACCCGCTCCTCTGTCTGTAGCTCTTCCATTTCCGCCTCAGACAAGTCATCCTCTTCATCCTCGGGCTCTTCTACCTTATTATATTCTGTCACTTTAAATTCTGTCCTCCTGTTGCGCTGATGCGCCGATTCCCGAGCCTCCTCAGTAGGTAGTTTGTTGATATCATCGTCTGAGATAAGCAACTGAGATTCTCCATATCCACGCGCGATCAAACGATCTGTGCTTACGCCTTTGGAAACAATATAATCCACAGCTGATTGGGCTCGTCGCTTTGATAGATCATTATTATATGCTGCCGTCTGCCGGCTATCAGTATGCGAACTCAATTCAATTTTAATTTCAGGATTGTCTTCCAAAATCGTCACAAGTTTATCCAGTTCCAAAGCGGCATCAGGTCGTATTTCTGCCCTATCAAGGTCATAGTATATATTATCTAGAACAATCGCCTTATCAAGGACAATTTGATCTAGCGTAAGTTTCGTAGAAAAAACCTTATTGGTTTCCAACTGGTTAAGTTGCGCCTTGGGGATTGTCTTGCCTATAGTAGAAAAGGTAGCTCTTGAAGTAAAGTATTCTGGTTTTTCACCCATCAATTTATAATCTTCTTCAGGATATACCCTAAAAAGAAATTTGCCATCTCTACCTGTAAGCGCTTCATTCAGCAATTCGTCATTCTCACCGTAAAGTAGCACAGTAGTATTGGGCAGGATTTTTTCATTACCATCTTCATCGATCGTATTTGTGGTTCCAGTAAGGTAATAGTTGATAATTTTTAGATCCGGGTCGTTGTTGATAAATGTATAAATATCGTCATCCCCCTTGCCCCCTTCCCTATTGGAGGTAAAAAACCCTTTATCGGGAGTGAATAGAAACAACCCGAAATCATCACTGCTGGTGTTGATCTTACTGCCAAGATTTTCGACAACCATCTGACCTTCTTCCCTTTTTGCTACCAAAATATCCAATCCACCAAACCCAGGTTGACCATCAGAAGAAAAATAAAGTGAACCATCACTGGACTGAAAAGGAAACATTTCATTGCCTTCAGTATTGATCTTTGGACCGAGATTGCGGACATTACTCCAGTTACCTCTTCTATTTTTTGTAGCGGCATAAATATCTGTGCCTCCTACAGAACCCCTTCTTGTAGAAGCAAAATAAAGTGTCCTTCCATCCCGGGAAAATGCCGGTGTGGAATCCCACGAACCTGCATCGCTGATTCGCATAAGCTCTGGAGCTGACCATGCCCCCCTTCGAAAGCGGGAGATATACAGATTGACATCCTCAGCCCCTTTTTTCCGCCCGCTGTTCCCTTTGGCATAAACCATTGTTTGCCCATCAGGGGAAAATGCGATGCACCCATCGTTGGTATTGGGAGAATTAATTTCTTCACCAAGCGAACTGATTGTTGTGGTATCTACATTGGCCCCGGCGGTTTTTACCTTATATAAATTGGTAAAAGCGGAACCAGTGGTCTTGAATATTTTGCCCCCGTATCTGGAAGAGGTAAAGTACAATTCTCCATTGAGATAAACAGGAGAATACTCTGCCGCCGGGCCATTGATCAACTCTAGATTTTTAACTCTATAAAAAGTTTCTTTGTCAAGGATTGGGCGGAGCTTTATCAAGTTATCGATTTCGATCTGAGCTAGTTTAGTAAACTGCTCATCACCTTCTTCGTCAAGTGCAGTCTCTAGCTCTGCCTTGGCCTGGTCGTATTTTTCATTGGATTTCAGGGCCAACGCATAGTAGTATCTAGCTCCTTCACTACGATATCCCTGATCGATGGCCAACTTGTAAAATGGCTCTGCTTCCTTTATCCTGTTGGACAGGCGATAAGACTCGCCAATTTTAAAATTAGCTTCACCAGTCTGGTAATTATGTTTTATTGCTTTGTCGTAACTATCAATGGAATATTCATACTCTGCATACTTGAATTTTTTATCTCCTTTTTTCATGGCCAATTTACCGGCCGAGCAAGAAGCTAAAAATGCAATACAGAGCAAAAATAAATAAGCAGTGCTTTGTCTCATTTTACCGCGTTTAAGCTGTGGTTTTTCAATGGAACCAAATTTAGCGAATCAAATTGGATTGCTTTTGGAAATAAAACAAATTTTTGGGTGATATAGTATCGAACATAAAAGAGTTTCTCAACTTAAAAATACCTTTTTATCCATGAATTTTCTGCCTGTTGCAGCCATGATGTTTCTAATTCTGACTTGGTGCTGATGGTATTATTAAAAATTTCCGTATCGCTGGCAATCACGCCCGAAGAAATCAGAGATTTTATTTCCGTAAAATCAATTAGCTGAATTTGTGCGTTTTTTCGAATAGCGACTTTTGATCGCTCCAGTAGATTCAAGTTCAGTTTTTCGCCCAAGAGACGCATAAACTGAAAAGACTTGTCGATAGAGCACCCACTAGCACCATGAAGTGCTTCATTCACTCCGATAACAATAAACTGATCGTGCAAAATGCTCATCCCAGCTTCGAGCGTGTTTCCATGCGCTGTCCATTCGACTAAAAAAGACTCAGTATTTTCTCTGATAATTTCTTTTTCTGCTTCACTAAATTTTCTGTCTGATTGGTATATCCAAATCTTGCTTTGCGAATCTAATTTTTCAAAAGGGACTAACATGAAATAATTTTTTTAATTACTCGAATGAACAATAAACGCTTTTTCAACTACAAAATTATCAAACCAAATGTATAATTAAAGGTTTTTCGATTTGGCAATTAATTCTGCGATATCCATTACCTTAACCTCCTCTTCCTGTTCTTTGTTTTTTACTCCGTCCGACATCATCGTCATGCAAAACGGACATGCCGTCGCTATGATTTTTGCATGGGTTTCTAAGGCTTCTTCGGTACGATCGACGTTGATGTCCTTGGCTCCTTTTTCGGGTTCTTTAAACATCTGTGCTCCTCCCGCACCACAGCAAAATCCATTTTGTCTATGCCGCTCCATCTCTACCAAATCGGCTTGCAAAGACTCTATGAGCTGTCTGGGAGCATCATAAACCTGATTAGATCTGCCTAGATAACAACTGTCATGATAAGTGATTTTTTCATTTTTTAATGAATCCCCATCTTCCATTTTCAACTGACCGGTTTCGATAAGCTCTTGCAAAAATTCAGAATGGTGCAGCACTTCGTAGCTGCCTCCAAAATCCGGATATTCATTTTTAATGGTGTTGAAACAATGCGGACAAGCAGCGATAATTTTTTTAATACCATACCCATTGAGGATTTGGATATTTGCTGCGGCTTGCATTTGAAATAAGAATTCATTTCCTGCTCGACGAGCGGGATCTCCGGTGCAGCTTTCTTCCTCTCCCAACACACCAAATTTAACCCCTGCCACAGTGAGAATTTTTATAAATGCAATAGTGACTTTTTTATACCGCTCGTCAAAAGCACCAGCACAGCCGATCCACAGCAAGACTTCCGGGGTTTCCCCCTTTTGTGCCAATTCTGCCATCGTCGGTGCACTATATGTTGGTTTTTCTACCATTTTTTATCTTTCAGAATTTTATACTTCTCGTTTTTACAAATGCCATTTTCATGGATTTTGAGGACTTTTTTGCCCACTTTGATCATTCAAATCATCTGCCCATTTGAAGCGATCAGAAGGAGGGAATTTCCATGGAGAAAAGCTGGTCTCCATATTGGCAAACATCGCATTCCAATCTGCCGGTGCACTCGATTCTTCCATCGACATGTATCTGCGCAATTGTAAAATTATAGACAATGGATCAATCATCACAGGACAAGCCTCAACGCAAGCATTGCAAGAGGTGCAAGCAAATATTTCTTCTTTGGAAATAAAATCCCCCAACAGCGACTTGCCATCATCAGCCTCTTTGCCTTGTTTGGCAAACAAATCACCGAGGGATTCTACACGGTCTCTGGTGTCCATCATTATTTTCCTTGGCGAAAGTTTCTTGCCTGTCTGGTTGGCTGGACATTCTGCGGTACAGCGGCCACATTCCGTACAAGTATAGGCATCCATCAGGTTTTTCCACGAAAGATCGCGTACATCTTTGGCGCCAAGTCGCTTTATTTCAGTAGGAGAATCTGTTTCTTCCGTTGGGATTCCCATCATCATATTGACCTCCTTAGTCACTTCCGGCATGTTTTTGATTTTACCCACAGGCATAAGATTGGAATAATACGTATTGGGAAAAGCCAAGAAAATATGTAAATGCTTGGAATAGGTAACATAAATGGCAAAGGCAAAAATGCCAATGATGTGCAACCACCAAGCGATCCGTTCTATCGCGATTAGCATGCCTGAATCCATCGATTGGAACAACGGCATCACCAAAAAGCCACTAAAACCCATGAATCCTGTCGTGGGAAATCCTGCAACATCTCGTGATTGCAAAATCTGATCTGCAGCATTCATGGTCAGGATGGCAAACATGAGCACGATTTCAAATATAAGAATGAGGTTAGCATCCAGTTTGGGCCAATTGGTCATTTCCAATCCGCCAAACCGATTTACTTTATAAATATTTCTCCTGATCAGGAAGAACAAACATGAAATAATGACAGCCAAGGCCAGAAATTCAAAAATATTCAAGGCAATAGTATAAACCCCTGTGAGCCTTACATTTCCAAGTAATCCCGCAAAAGTTCGGTGGTTTCCCGAAATCCCATCAAGGATGAATTCCAATACTTCGATATTAATCACTAAAAAGCCTACATAAACCATGAGATGCAGCAACGCCGGTATGGGTTTTTTGAACATTTTCTTTTGCCCAAAAGCAATGAGGAGCATGGATCTCAAACGCTTTGTAGGCTGATCAGTGCGATCCTCGTTCTGCCCCATCAAGATATTGTTTCTAATCCGCATTACTCTTCTGAAAAAGAAGTAAGCTCCCAGAACCAACACTATCAGAAATGAAACCTGCTGAAATACAATCATGAGCACTTCGGTTTTTTATTCAATTTTTCAGCTAATTATTTGTGTCAATAAATAAATTATCTACTTTTGCATCCTCTTTTGGAGGTGATGTAGCTCAGTTGGTAGAGCATCGGACTGAAAATCCGTGAGTCGGTGGTTCGAGCCCACTCATCACCACCTCGTTTTTAAGGACTTTCTAATTGAAAGTCCTTTTTTTATTTTCCGATTTCAGACGGCGTTCAACCTCCTTTTCAAAGTTATTGTAATTAAATGAATTTTTTCAAAAATAGTATGCAAGCATACTATTTATTTGAGTACCGAGCGGTTATCAGCTGATCTGTTATGAACGAAAGCGGGAAAAGCTATCAAAATCCATGGATTTTGTGATAGACAACAGTTAGTGCAGGAATATTTCGGGATTAAAAACTTACTTTTCTGCCTGGCAGCTAACCCTTATTATTTTTATACTTCGCTGGCTGTTTTTATTCTATTCCATATTCATCAAACAAATATTGAATAGCTTTTTCAATTACTTTATCTTGATTTGCCAAAATATCTGACTCCGAGTTTTTAATATATACATCTGGAATATTTCCACCATTCCCATCTAAATATTCCCCATCTGGTCTTAAAAATAGTTGAACAGGATATTTAAAATTCCAGCCATTTGATAAGAAACTTCTGTTTCCTGTGGTAGCAAAATCCCCGGCAGTAGTGTCTCCAATTTGAGTTATGTGATCAAATGATTTCATATGTAAGCAAAATATTTCACCAGCGCTTATGGTTTTTCTATCTGTCAATAATATAACTGGTTTAAGAAATTGTTCGTCACCTTCTTTTTTTGTGGAATGAAAATTCTTTTCATCAAAATCATTGTGATTCACGCCATTGCGCGTTTGAACCGAGTAAATAACCTTTTCGCTGTCTGCAAAAGCCCCGGCAATACGAGCGGCGTATCTGTCGTCTCCTCCGGTATTTTGCCTTATATCCAAAATAATCGCCCTATGGATTTTTAATACATCTACCACCTCATCAATCACTGCGGGGTTTTGCCCATCCTCAGTACCTAAATAAATATAACCGATATCCTTATTTTTAACCTTACCGTACGATAAGTCATCTTCGGAAGATACTACCGTTCGGCTCTCCAAGTATTTGGTAGAAATTAAATCTTCGCTGAATTCTGGAATAGATTGTTCATTTAGTGTATATCCCGATTTGAAGGATTTGCTCCCATCAGCACTATATATTGCTACGTGGCTATCATCAAGATGCTCTATAAGATTGGACATAATAGTCCACAATTCTGAATCCGTTGTGTTTGAAGAAACTTGTGGTCGATAAATGCTGTACAAACTGTTCCAGTCTATACTTTTTGCTTCAAAGTTGGAATAGCTTTTATCTAAATCTGTCCATAATAATTCAAAATTATTTTCGGGGCTATTTACTTCATCTTCTCCTAAAATCAGTTTTTCACAAGAACTCAGAGTAAGTATGACTATTATCAAATAAAATATCTGTTTCATTGTCTTAAAAATTAACATTTAGACCAACAGAGAGTTGATTTTGCAGATGGATTACTTTATTTATTTCAGATAGGTTTTGATAGCGAAGTAAATATGTCGCTGATAAATCAAACCTTTTTGAAAGAGAAAAGAGATAGTTAATCCTCCAATCAAAGGCTAAATACTGATTAAAACTTGTAGGTTTTGCGTTGAAGATTATTTTCTCAATATTATCTTGATTTTCAATAACTTCTTCATCAATCCCGTTGTAAGGTGGGCGAGCTAAGAATTGAAAAACAGGAATAAATAGTGACGACGAAAATCTATGTTTTGAATCCAGATTATAGGATAATAAGCCTTTTATTCCAATCCCATGGCTTGCAAGAAAACTAAACGACTCAAAATCCTGCCAATCTGCTATTTGAAGGTACGAACTGTACTGTCCACCAAGATAGAGGGACAGTTTTTCCTTCGTAGTTACTCTTCTTACATAGGCTATTTCGAGATTAGCCATTGTTAAATAACTTGTTAAATATCCAGACGTCTTTGCTTTTAATTGTGGTGAACTAAATTCAAAAGCCACATTAAATATTCCTTTTTCATTTGGACTTTGGTTCGTGTAGTTCAAAGCATATAATAACCCGCCTTCATTATAATTTAAGGGCGAAAAATTTAAATCCTTTAAATAACCTTGATCATACCCTACCCTGAACCCAATGCTATTATTATATGATTTTGTTGCGCTGTCCTGCGAAAAACCTTGATTTCCAAACATCAGGACAAAACAGATTAAAATATACTTTTTCATTTGGTATGATTACTGCAAATCTATTCTTGGCCAAAAATAACCATTTTTCTTCTTTGACAAGGTAATGGGCTGTTATCAAAAAGTGAAGTTTGATGAACGTCTAATGTACTCGGGTTGGAAAATAGAGCACTATGCCAGAGATTATGCATCCTGTTATTGATGCAATTGGCATCTGTATTTTTATTTACTTTTTTTAAAATTATAAACTGCCTTAAGTCTTCAACTTTTACACCAAAAACCAAAAGAAAATAAACCGGCTACTTCAAATATTTCAGTTTAATAATTTCCTTTTCTTTCAGCATTCTCCATTTGCCTCGGGGTAAGTCTTTTTTGGTGAGTCCGGCAAACATTACTCTGTCGAGCTTGGTCACAGTATATCCAAAGGATTCAAATATCCGGCGCACAATCCTGTTCTTCCCACTGTGAATTTCTACTCCAAGGTCGATTCCTACCTTGTTTAAGATGGCAATATCATCCACTTTTACCTCTCCATCTTCCAGCACGATGCCGCTTTTAATTTTTTCAAAATGCTCCTCTTCCATGGGTTTGTCGATTTCTACATGGTAGATCTTGCTCACTTCATGCGATGGATGTGTCAGCTTTTTAGAAAGCTCACCATCATTGGTAAACAGCAGCACCCCGGTGGTATTTCTGTCGAGCCTTCCTACAGGATAAATCCGCTCTTCACATGCAGTAGAAATCAATTGCATGACGGTTTTACGCTCCTGAGGATCGTCGGTGGTGGTGATAAAATCCTTTGGTTTGTTCAGTAGTAGATAGATGAGTTTTTCCTTTGATAGAAGCGCCGATCCATGGTGCACCTGATCTCCACGCACCACCTGATAGCCCATCTCAGTGACCACTTTATTGTTCACTTTTATTTTTCCGCTTTTGATCAGTACATCTGCTTCACGACGGGAACACACCCCAGATTGGGCGATGTATTTGTTCAATCGTGTGCTAATCGGAGTTAATGGGACGTCTTCACGATTTGGCTTGTTTGATGGATTTTTAGGTCTTTTTTTGACAGTCCGTTTTCGGGATGGTTGATGTTCAGAATCCATGCGCATGAGTTGTAGCGTAAATATTGTCGAAAGTTAGTCTTCGCCCTCTTCACCAATCTGGTTTTCTTCCTGAGCAAAGTCTTTTGGCGTAGGTAACTCTTTTAGGTCATTAATGCCAAAATATTCCATGAAATTTTTACTGGTGCCATAAATCAGCGGTCTGCCCACAGCATCTGATTTTCCTTTTATTTCAATCAACTCTTTTTCTAGCAGTTTTTGAACAGTATAGTCACAGTTGACTCCTCGTATTTGTTCGATCTCTGACTTAATAATTGGCTGTTTGTAAGCTATGATAGATAGGGTTTCCAAAGCGGAATTTGAAAGCCTTTTTTTGGATTGTTGCTTCAGCAAAATACCAATGCTAGCTTGATAAGCCGGCTTGGAATAAAAAAGATATCCGCCACCTACCTTCGATACTTCAATAGAAAATTCATCGGCAGCAAATTTTTCTTGAACCTCTGTAATCGCGTTTGAAATATGCTCCAGAGGAACTTCTGTATCGAACATTTCTGCCAGACATGCCTGAATTTCGGTATCTTTGATCGGCTGAGCCGAACAAAAAATCAATGCTTCGACATGATTTTTGAGAAAATCCAATTTACTTCTTATTGAGTTTGGCCTCGATGCAATGCATGGTATGTGGCACCGCTCGTAGCCTTTCTTTTGGAATCAAAGTACCAGTATCAACACAAATTCCATAAGTTCCATTTTTGATCCGGATCAAGGCATTCTCAAGGTTGTTGATGAACTTTTGCTGTCGAGCGGCCAATTGGCTCAAACTTTCCCTTTCTGCAGTATCCGCACCGTCTTCCAGCACTTTGGCATTCGAAGAGGTATTGTCTGTTCCGCTTTCATTACTTTTATTCAAGGCAGATTTTAAATTATCCAATTCCACCTTTGCTTTTCCCAGCTTTGAATTTATCAAATCTTCAAACTCCTTGAGTTCAGAAGGGGAGTATCCTATCTTATTATCATTTTCCATGGCACTTGGTTTAAAAAATGGCAACGAATCAACGCTCAAAAATAGAATAAGATTTTAAAACAAAAAATAAAATTGATTGTCAGCATTATATAAATCAATGGAAAATCAGCATTTATGTTGCACGTTTTACGATAAAATTGTGTCTCTTAATCTTTTTTATTGGCAAAAGCATTTACAAGATATAATTATGCTTAAATTCGTGTTTCTTTGAACAATACTATGAAATTACTGAATATACGTTTAGAAGTGATGCAGACCATCGAAAAGTCAATGGGTGGCCTGCTGGATAAATATTTGAAACCTATTGAAAAGAACTGGCAGCCATCTGAGTTGTTGCCTGAATCAAATTCCCCTGAGTTTTTTGAAGAAATCACAGAGATTCAGGAGCTTGCCAAGGAGATGGACTACGATCTGTGGGCGGTTTTGATTGGTGATACGATCACTGAAGAAGCTCTTCCCACATACGAATCGTGGCTGATGGACGTGGAAGGAGTGGATCAAGATGGCCGAAATGGATGGTCGAAATGGGTGAGAGCCTGGACTGCCGAAGAAAACCGCCATGGTGATTTGCTGAATAAATATCTTTACTTATCGGGCCGTGTCAATATGCGGGAGATGGAGATTTCTACACAGCACTTGATCAATGATGGGTTTGACATTGGCACTGGACGGGATCCTTATAGAAATTTCATTTATACCAGTTTTCAAGAACTTGCAACCAATGTTTCGCACCGCCGTGTAGCTTCTTTATCAAAAAAAGCCGGGAATCAGCGTCTGGCAAAAATTTGTGGTATTATCGCTGCTGACGAAGCGCGCCATGCCAGTGCATATATCGATTTCATCAACCGCATCTTTGAACTTGACCCTAGCCAGGCGATGCTGGCTTTCGAAGACATGATGCGCAAGAAGATCGTAATGCCCGCGCATTTCTTACGAGAAACCGGAGACGCCATTGGAGGCTTATTTGGTCATTTTTCAGATGCAGCACAACGCGTCAAGGTATATACTACCCAAGACTACATTGATATTTTGGACTCATTGCTGAAGCAATGGAATATAGATAAGGTAACTGATCTCAATGATTCTGCTGAGAAAGCTAGGGATTATTTGATGGCTTTGCCAGGTCGGTTGCAACGGATTTCGGAACGAACCAAGGTTCCGGAAAAGCAATATCAATTCAAGTGGATCGCCATATAATTTCATAAACTTTGGAATTGACAGAAGAAGAAATGCAACTGATCTATGATCAGAAATTTCTTCTTGCAAAAATCAACATTAATTCCAAAGTTCAAGGATTGCTCAGTGACACGAGAAAATCCCTTACCAGCGTGAATGGATTGGGCAAACTGCCCTTTCTAAGTAAAAGTGTTTTGTCAAAAGGTAAGATTTCTAAAGGAGAAAACTACCGTGGTCTTCCGTATCAGGTGTTGGATTTTCCGGGACTGTTTTCCTCAGAAAATATCTTTGCCTTCCGCACCATGTTTTGGTGGGGAAATTTTTTCAGTTTTACCTTGCATCTGCAAGGGGCCTCGTTGGAATATTATAGACAAAAAGTATTGAAAAACCATGAAATGCTCATGAATCAACAAGTTCATATTGCTGTTGGAAAGTCGCCTTGGGAGTATCATTATGAAAAAGACAACTACGAACTTCTATCGAATAAAAATATTCATTTCATCGAAAGCCACCGATTTTTAAAAATTAGTAAAAGGATCGAATTGAATCAATGGGAAAATGTGCCTTTTGTGTCCACCAACTTTCTACAACAATTGGTAGGGATTTTAGAATAAGCCTTCTTATCCGCTCCATTCCTTTAGTTCCGGAGGACAGGAAAATTGTGGGTCTTGTATAAGTTCATTGTCTGTAAGTGTAAGTAAAAAGGCTTTTAAAGCACTCTTTTCATTTTCGGTAAGTTGTACCCCCTTCTGGCGCACATTTTTCATCAATGGATGCACATAGTCAGAATACACCAACCCTTCGGAATAAAAATCGATGACCTCGTCCAAAGATTTAAATCTTCCATCGTGCATGTATGGGGCTGTCAACTCAACATTGATGAGAGATGGTGCCCGATATGCCCCAATATCCAAAGCATCGCCCGTGACGAAATGACGGTCATGATCTTCGGGGTCAAAAGTGGCATCTTTTCCATTGTTAAAAAAATCATTGGTAGTCATTAATATCGACCCGCCGTGGCAATGGAAACAATCCGCATCTTCAGAAAAAAACAAATCGTGTCCCTGTTGCTCCAGTGGATTCAGCTCGGCTTCTTGCCTCAAGGATTTATGGAATTTGGAATTGTGTGAAACGATAGAACGCACAAATTGTGCAATGGCTTTGCTGATTCTATCATAGTTGACTTCCTCTGTACCAAAGGCTGCTTTAAATTTTTCTTTGTACAAAGCAACGGCGTTAATTGTCGCGACACTTCGCTCCACGGTGCTATTCATTTCGTGCGGTGCAGTGATTGTCAACCAAGCCAAAGATTCCAAATTTTTAAAATTAAACTGCGAATCTGCCGGTACACCGAGATTTTCATTTCCCAGACTATTGTTGGATTCATTGATCATTCCATTCCAGAAATATCCGTTGCTGTTATAAACTGTATTGACAATTGATAGCATAAAATGTGGTGTTGGTTTGCCATCAGGAAAATCTGGTATTGGCAAGCCAAATGTTATGCCACCAACATATTTTGGATGGTCGATGCCGACTTCGAATCCATTTTCCTGAATGTGGCAAGTCGCGCAACTCATGAGTAAGTCCTTAGATGTGTTGCCGGAAAGCCTACCATCATAAAAAAGGTAACGTCCTAAATCAACACCCTCTACAGTCATCGGATTGTCTTCCGGAATATTGAGAATCTTTGGGAAATGTGGGGCATCGGGAATTACATAAGGTGTGGGGCTGAAAGAATCTATAATGGGATCATCAGAACTGCACGACCAAATTGCTAAAGCCACAAATGCCGGGAGGGCTATTCCAAAAGTGATATGTCTCCTCAAATTCATGGATTCTGATGCCTTTTTATTCAGATGGAACAGTTACAACTGACCCGATGGTAAATACATGTTGCCCGTTTTCTACACCTGCTGCCATCGCTTCCTGATTTTGCATAGTCATCGGGCCATAATAGTCAAAATCATACTCATTTGGTTGATCCCACCATTTTTCAACATTCATTCGAATGTTAATGGATTTATGCTCATTTGCCATAATAGAAAAGGCAGATGCTGGCAATTCCACCTCAAACCAATTCTGGATAAATCCAATAATTTTATTGTCCGCATCCCTCTCTTGCCCTACGCCAAGATGAAAATTAAACGGCTGCCGCTCGCTATTGGCATTCATCCAAAACCCATTCAATTTCATATAATGATAACCACCATTGTCGCCCCCGAGATTGATAGGCCAAGCCATATTGCTTTCCGGTGAATCTGTATAATAAAACGGAATATTCTTTTCGCCCTTGATTCCAAAAACCATGGAAATTGAAGCATAATCGCCTGCCGGGATTTCATCTGGCAGTTCCCACTGATAAGTCGACGGAATGTTTGTATCTATATAATGTGAAAAATCTTCACCTCCCAATTGCATTTTGCTCCCATCACTTTTGTGCAATGTAAGATCAGAAATAAACCATTGTACTTCCGTGACTTCATAGTCATTCCCGGCAGCATTGGTATATTTCAAATTATCTAAATCCAATACCTTGCCATCAGCAAAATGCTCAAAATTAAAAATAATCTTGCCCGACGTAGAATCCTTTTTGGGTTCATCATCGCTATTGCACGATAGTAGAAAACCAGTGCATATTATTAGAAAATACTTGAAATGCTCCATGGATTTTATTTATTTTCAATTAGATAATAACGATAAAAATAGCAAATAATGTATTGGGGCATCCAATTTGTTTTTGTTAATCCAAAAAATAGTTTGCCTAATTAGCTGACTTAAATAGCTGATGCCTCAATACCAGAGAGAGTCACTCCCAAACCATTACCTCTGGAAAGCTTCAAATATCCATCAATATAAGTAACCCCACTGGCCAAATCCTCTGCCAAAAGCAATGGCCCATCGAGATCGGCAAAGTCCACCAGCGGTAATAACTGAGCCGCTGCCGATATACCAATTGAAGTTTCCGACATGCAACCAACCATGGTTTTTAGACCCTTTTCGCGCGCTTTTTGCACCATGCGCAAGGCGGGGGTAATTCCTCCGCATTTTAACAATTTGATATTTATTCCGTGAAATTTTCCCTGACAATTTGCAACATCCGATTCCACACAGCAACTTTCATCCGCAATCAAAGGAAGGCTGCTTTTCGAAAAACAATCTTGTTGCTCAGGGTCATTGGCAAGCAATGGCTGCTCGATAAATTCGACATTGAGTTGTTGAAATTCCCTGGACAATTTCATGGTTTCAAAGGCATTCCAGGCGCAATTGGCATCAACGCGGATGATGGCATCGGTATGCTTTCGTAAATATTGCACCAAGCCGAGATCATCAGGTGTACCCAATTTTATTTTGTACACAGGCCATGGAAAATCATGCATTTTTTCGATCATTTTTACCTTATCGGCGATACCAAGTGTATAGCTTGTCATTGGGATTTTTGACTCTGTAACAGAGTCGATTAAACTTGATACCGGGCGATTGTTCATTTTGCCAAAAAGATCCCAACCGGCATTGTTCAGTGCGGACAGAGCAAATGAATTGATTGGAAGGAAATCTGAAAAATCCTCCCACAATTGGTCAGGGGTAGTAAAATGATAGGTCTCCAATCTGATTTTCATTGCCCTAAATGACTCCTTAAGATTGGCAATGGTAATACGATAATACGGATTGACTGTGGCTTCTCCATAACCAATCCATGCTCCAAGCTGAAGGGCAATCACTACATTGGGCTGGCTTTGGTATGTATGTCTGGAGATCGTAAACGGGTATTTCAACCGCAAGTCGTTTTCAAATATGTTAAGTTTCATTTGTTCGTATTTTCATGCCACTGACAACAATTTTCAATTGAAATTAAGTGACTGTAATTTGATTGAGTCAACCGTTTTCCGGCAAACTCACTGGCAGCGTAAAATAAAAAGTACTCCCCTTTTCGAGTTCACTTTCAAACCATATTGTCCCTCCGTTTTTCTGTACAAAATCCTTGCACAGCAAGAGACCAATGCCCATTCCCTTTTCATGGGAGGTGCCGTAGGTGCTTACATTTTCGGGGGAAAAAATTTTGTTTTGATTTTCATTGCTGATGCCCACACCATTATCTTTCACAGAAATGGTCACAAATTCCATGTCCTCTTCTGCGTTCAATATAATTTCACTCCCTGCATCAGAAAATTTTATCGCATTCGAAATCAGATTTCGAATGACCAATTTTACCATTTCATTATCTGCACTTGCGTGAAAAGGTGTCATGATTTGATTGTTCAAACTAACAAGTTTCTTTTCTGCAATGGGCGCCAATAATGACATGCAATCTTCCGCAATGGCCTGTAGATTTATGGTTTTAATATATACTTGTGTCCCCTGCATTTGGCTCTTGGCCCAGTTCAAAAGATTATCAAGAAGACTATAAGTATTGTCCAGTTTTTCAACAAGACCCTTAGCGAGTACCTTTAGTTCTTCATCTGATATAGAACCATTAAAAAACAAAGTCAGCGTTCCCCTGAGGGAATTTAACGGCCCCCTGAAGTCATGGGAAACTATGGATAACAATTTATCCTTTAAGGCATTCAGTTCTTCTTGCTCATGGCTCTTTGCAGCCAATTGATTGAGGTAGTCGTTTCGTTTTGTAATATCAAATTGCAGAGAATAAAATTGTTTTGGCTTGCCATCATCATTCAAAATGGGTGCAATTGCGGTATCTCCCCAAAAATAAGTACCATCCTTTTTTTTGTTTTTAAGCTCTCCTCGCCAGGTATCCCCGTTTGTTATTGTTTGCCACATTTCACTAAATACCTCATGTGGATGTTCTCCTGAATTCAATATCCTGTGGTTATTTCCGAGCAACTCCTCTCTTTCGTAGCCAGATACGCTACAGAACTGGTCATTCACACTGATGATATTGCCATTCAAATCCGTAATGGAAACAATGGCTATTTTGTTCAGTGTGTTGTTTTGTGCTTGCAATTGGGCATTGAGGTGCTCAACCATCTGAAGCGTGGCAGATAACTCTTCCTTTTGCTCTTCCAATTCTGCATTGGCAAGCGAAAGATTTTCATTAGCATCCCTATCCTTTTTTCTCAAACGAATAAAAATAACGGTCAGGATAGACACAATAACCAAGATAATTACAATAATAGCACCAACGGTTGATTGCCTTTTAATAATGGTTTCGTTGACATTGATCTGAGCTTCCTGCTCTTCTGTCTCTGTTCTCAAATGCCTATTTTCTGCCTCCTTTTCTTCTAGCATTAGTTTATACTCTAGCAGGTTCCCCTCACTTTTTATCTGATGTAGCCTCAAACTATCCTGATACGTAGCTAGATTTTCATGGAATTCCAATGCATTTTCGATGTCATTTTGCGCTCTTTTTATTTGATAGCTGACCCTATAAGCCTCCACCAAATATGGGATAAAACCGATTTTGAGACTCTCCTCCAAGGCCTTTTCAGCCATTGCTGCGCCCTTTGTATATAATTTTTGCTCTAGATAGATTTCAGCAAGGTTTTGATATCCTTTCCTCAAATGATGAGTCTGCCCGAATTTTAAGCTTAATTCGACTGCTTTGTTAGATAAGCTTTCGGCCTTGCGATAATTTTTTGCTTTTATCAATAGTGCCGCGTATTGGCCATCGATCATAGCAATCCATCTGCTATCGCCAATTGAGTCTATAATAGCTTTAGACTTTAAAAGGTAATGAGTGGAACTATCCAGATCATTCTTTTTAAGATAAATCAGACCAGTATTAGCATACAAAATCCCTTCCCGCAGCTTATTCTTTGCCAGTATCTGATGGTTTATGCTTTTTTTATAGTAAGCATTGGCCTGATCATAGTCTTCAACAGAATAATAAAAAATACCAATGCTATTCAGGTTATCGGCAATACCCTGATGGTAGTTGATGGATTCGGCTGTGTGCAATCCTTTATATAGCCATCTAATTGCCTCTTTCTCATTATTTCTGGCCTTGTATACTATACCTTTGAGCCTTTGAGCTTCAGATAGCCCCCTTGTATAATTCAGGGATTCTGAGAGATAAAGTGATTGATCTATGTATAGGTCAGCAGAATCAAGCAGGTAATAGTAGTAATTATATGCCAGCTTATTATAAACATCCACCTTAGTGCTATCGGAAACAAAATCCAATTGCTTCTTAAGACTATCAACCAATGGATTTATATATCCCGGTTCATGCCCCAACACATCTGAAAACGCATAAAATGTCAGCCAAAAGCATAACAAAAATTTAATCATAAAGATAGATCGTACTTTAGAGAGTCAATTATTTCTCAAATTTCAGTTTTTTTAAGAGGAATAAATATTGAAAGAAAGGCATTTAATTACATTCTGTTTTGACTTCAATATTCGAAGGAGTGGGCTTTGCAAACTAAGACCTCCCGATTTCACCAAGATGAGTGAATTTAAATCCACTTTGATATTTTAATCCATAGCCAAATACCCTGTCCATTGAGGCATGGGCAAACAATATGATGCCTGAAATGTATAAAATATCCATGCCCATATAAAATCCCGATATCATCAGTAAAACCGCAAGACCTTTGTGATGAAAAATATTGTAAAATATCGCTCCTGCTCTATCGTCAAGAAGATATCCAACCATTGATATATCCGGCAGTAACAGCAGCACCAAAAACCACCACCATGCAATATCAATACTTAGAAATAACAAAAAGGCTGACAAAAACATGCCCAATTCTTCCAATCGCAAAACATTTTTCATCAGCGTGTATTTTAACTATGGCTAAGATTTATTTTAGAAATAGTAGTTTCCAGAATAGTGTAATCAACATTTAAAATAATAAATATAGTACTTTTGTTTCTGATAGATTGATGGCATTTATTTTTTTCTGATATGGTAGATTCAATTCAAAATTACTTGATTGCATTATGGGAGTTGACCATGGAAATGTCGCCATATCTATTGTTGGGATTTCTTATTGCCGGGGTGCTACACGTTTATTTTCCAAAAGACAAAGTGGCCAAATACCTTGGGAAAAATAACTTCCGATCTACCCTCAATGCCGCACTGATTGGCATTCCTTTGCCTCTGTGCTCTTGTGGTGTGATTCCTACAGGAGTTTCATTTTACAAAAATGGAGCATCCAAGGGATCATCTGTCTCCTTCCTTATCTCTACCCCGCAAACCGGTGTTGACTCTATCATGGCTACTTACGCATTGCTTGGATTACCACTGGCGATTATCCGACCAGTTATTGCCTTGATCACTGGCGTGGTAGGCGGCTTGTTTACCAATTCAGTTGCAGAAAAAGAAGCTACTATTCCTATCAAGAAACAAGCTGAAGAGGATCAAACAATCAAAAATGATGGCAAAAACCGTCTAAAATCCATGATGCATTATGCATTTGTAGAGTTTATGCAAGATATCTCGAAATGGCTGGTGATCGGATTGCTGCTGGCTGCTTTGATGGCTGTACTTATTCCGGATGATTTTTTCACCAATTATCTCGGCAACGAATACTTGAGCATGGCTATCGTGTTGGTCGCTTCTGTTCCATTGTATGTGTGTGCCACAGGATCTGTTCCGATTGCAGCAGTACTGCTAATGAAAGGTTTGTCGCCGGGAGCAGCTATCGTTTTTCTAATGGCAGGGCCAGCCACCAATGCCGCAACAATCACAGTAATAGGAAATGTGTTGGGTAAAAAAACACTAATGTCTTACATGGCATCAATTATCAGTGGGGCATTATTCTTTGGCATTTTGGTCAATGAGTTTTTGCCTCGGGAATGGTTTACGGGTTTTATTATGGATGGACACGCCAGCCATGGCGCGCATTTGTTGCCAAACTGGCTCAGCATTTCTTCTGCGATACTTTTGATTGGGCTAATTATGAATGGTTATTTACAGAATTTTTTAAAACGGAAAAAAATAGTCGAAAACGATATAGGTATGAAAGGGAAAATAATAAAAGTCAACGGCATGACCTGCAACCATTGCAAAGCCAATGTGGAAAATAACCTTGGTTCCTTAGCGGGCATAGAACACATAGAAATCGACCTAGATAGTGGCAAAGTGAAAATGACGGGTGAGGAAATTGATCTTGCAGAGGTTAAAAATAAAGTAGAAAGCATTGGCTATCAATATGAAGGAGAAGTGTAAAACCTTATCAGAAAAGGCATTGATTTCTCATGGAAATAAACTGGATTTGCAGGTACTTTTATTGGCTAGCAGACCCCCGGAACAATGTTCGGGGATTATGGATTGGCCAGCAGTTATTAAGATTGCAGATATTCCTCGATTGACTCGCTGATCGTAGTAAAAGTTTCTCTCAGTCTGTCTTCATCATCCTCCAAAAGTGTGACCCGAAAACCGCGCAGGTCAGAACAAAACGAAGAAATAGGCACCACGCAAATCCCTTTAGCTGCAAGTAGATAATAAACAAACCGCTTGTCAGGAAGTACGTCCGGCTGGCTTACCCAGTTTTCTACAACTTGTTGTACTTCGGGATCGTCTATGTTTAGCGTTTGCTTATTCGTGAGCAAACCTTCTTTGAAGACGATCGTATTGTAAAAAGCTCCTGAGGTGGGGTTGAAATAGATATTTTTGTTCATAGAGAGTATTTCAGAGATCAACTTGCTGCGCCTACCGATCTTTTCATTATTGGCTTTGAGGTGGTCAGGATACCTGAGATCTCCCATAATTTTTGGAATCGCCAATTGTGGTAATTTTGTAGAACTCACTTCGATCATCTTGGCATTTTCCAGCGTCGTGCAAAGCTTGCTAAATTCCGCATTTGTATCTTTATTATAGAATTTGGCCCAGCCGCACCTAGATCCTGGCCATGGCACTTCTTTAGAAAGTCCTTTCATGGCTATCCCAGGCACCTCCTCTATATATTCAGGAAGTGAATAGGCATTTGAACCATTGTAGGTCACATTGATATAAATCTCATCGCTTATCAGAAAAAGGTCAAACTCCCGTGCGATTTCCACAAAGCGGTTCAGTATTTCCAAAGGATATACCATCCCGGTTGGATTATCGGGATTGATGATCAATATGCCCACGATGTTCGGGTTATATTTCACTTTCATGTACAGATCGTCCATGTCCGGATACCAATTGTTTTGGGGATCTAGATGATACGTGAGCGGGTGATCGTTGGCATGTGCAGCCTCAGCAGATGAATGTGTGGAATACGCGGGCGATGGCCCAATGATGCGCGCTTGGGGGAGCAGGTATTGGTATATTTTTGCAATGGCATCGCCAAGTCCATTGAAAAATAAGATATCGTCTTCTGTGATCTGAACTCCACCGAGTGCGTTATTTTTTTCTGCCAAAAACTGTCTGGTTTCCAATACTCCTTTAGAGTGACAATAGCTATAAGTATCATCTTGTTGCGCCAGTTCGCTGATCGTATCTTTGATCCACTGAGGAAGCTTAGCGCCCTTCTGTACAGGATCTCCAATATTTTCCCATCTTATGGATTTTCCGAGCTTTTTTAGTTGCTCCGCCTTTTTTACAATACCCCGGATCTCATAGCTCAGTTCATCAGCACCCGTTTGCAACAATTTTTTTCTCATTAGAAATTACCGTCCTACGGCATTTTATACATTCAATTTTTACAATCGGCAAAGTTACAATTATTTCTGAATCCTATATCGGGCCTGAATTGCCTTTTTATATCCAAATAAATCAATTTATGTATTTAATTTGTACACATGATAAAATGTGAGATGGGGAAATTGATTATCCTTTTTTTAATAGTGGGCTCAGTTGTGTTTTATGGCCATAATGCTGTTGCCCAAAGCACTCTTGTGATCAAAGACCAGGAATCGAACAGGCCAATGGCAGGGGCTAGCATTGCCAATCTGTCTGATAGTAAAATTCTGATTTCAGATGAAAAAGGTGCCATTTCTGTAACAGAAGCTATGACAGGAGAGGTTTTAAGGATTTCATTTGTTGGATATAAAACCAAAGACTATATATTAAATCATGGAAAAAACGTGGTTTATCTGGAGCAAGATTACCAACAACTCAACGACCTGACAGTAGTCGGATATCAGAACGAAAGAAAGCTCTCGGAAATCGCAGGAGCCTATGCGGTCGATTCTAAACTCACCATGGAAGGTTTTAATGACGAGTCCCTAGTGCGCTCGATGAACACCCTTCCGGGAATCCGATTTGAAGAACGCTCCCCTGCCAGTTATCGTGTGAGCATCCGGGGCAGTTTGCTAAGGGCACCTTATGGAGTCAGGAATGTGAAGGTATATTGGAACGACATTCCCTACACAGATCCCGCGGGGAATACACCGCTCAATCTCATGGATTTGAACAATATTGGAAGGATAGAAATCATCAAAGGGCCTGCAGGAAGTATCTATGGTGCAGGGATGGGTGGTGTACTCAATATGTATAGTGAAGTAGGTCAAGCATCTCGGCTTTCGGCAAATGTTGGTTTCACGGCAGGGTCATACGGATACCAAAAGACAGTCGCCAATGTAAATACTGGCAACGAAAACCATCGATTTTCCATGAAATATGCCAATCAAAATGGCGATGGCTACCGAGATCATACGAATTTTTCCAGAGAGACAATTCAAATAAGCGGTTCCTTTTATACTTCAGAAAAAAGGACGCTGACTGCACAAGTCATGTATTCAGATTTGTATTATCAAACTCCTGGAGGACTTACAAAAGCTCAATATGATGAAAACCCACGACAAGCCAGACCGGGAGTAGCCGCCAAGAAATCATCCATTGACCAGCAGATATTTTTGGCTGGGCTGGTACAGGAATATGCTTGGAATAATAAAATTAAAAATACTACTTCCATTTATCTGACAAATGGAGCTAAGGAAAATCCATTTATCAACAACTACGAACTGGAGAAATTGAGCACTTTTGGTGGGCGAACATCTTTTCAGTTGAACTCCCAATTGGGAAATATACCTGCTAAATTTACGATGGGTGCTGAGCTAAATCATG
>JAUHYU010000084.1 GCA_030426345.1 Bacteroidia bacterium | reverse complement strand
ATCTAACAGAAGCTTTGACTCGCGAGGCTCTACTGGCTTTGGATACTGCTAGGGAAAGCAATAAGCCATTTTTTCTATATATGTCACACTATGCGGTGCATTCTCCGATCGAGGCCGATCACCGGTTTGTACAAAAATATTTGGAAACAGGAATGGATACCACAGAAGCAAAATATGCCTCAATGATAGAATCCATGGATAAAAGTTTGGGAGACATCATGGATTATGTTGAGAGTAAAGGGTTGGTAGATAATACTATAATACTTTTCACTTCTGATAATGGCGGATTGAGTGCCGTAGCACGGGGAGGAGTTCCGCATACCCACAACAAACCCCTATCCAGCGGAAAAGGATCAGCATATGAAGGAGGAATCCGTGAACCAATGATCGTGAGCTGGCCGGGAGTGACAAAACAAAACTCATCCACGGATGAGTACCTCATTATCGAAGACTTTTTTCCAACCATATTGGAACTAGCAAAAATCCATGACTACAAAACCGTGCAGCATATTGATGGGGAAAGTTTTGTTCCGCTGCTAAAAGGGGAAGAAATTGATTTTGCTGAAAGATCTTTGTTTTGGCATTTTCCAAATTGCTGGGGGCCGACAGGGCCGGGAATTGGGGCGACAAGTACGATCAGAAAGGGCGATTGGAAACTGATCTATTACCATGCAGATCAACGATTTGAATTATTTGATATTACCAATGATATTGGCGAATCAACCAACTTGGCAGATCAGAAAACAGAAATAAAGGAAAGCCTGGCAAAAGAGTTGGGCAAATACCTGCGAAACGTTGATGCCCAAATGCCATCAAACAAAGTATCTGGCAGGCAGGTGCCATGGCCTGACGAGGTTTTATAGGCTGCAAAGGTGGTGATATCCATGGTGAGCATTTCCTGACTTATCTTCTGTTTTGAGTAAATCCTCATATTGTTGGGGAGTGCATTTTTTGCTCAAATCAACTTCTCAATAGATTTCAATGAAAGCGATCCAATAAGATTATTGATTTTTTGTTAATTCTAAAATATTTTGCTCATATTGACTTAAAATTATGAAAATCCTAATCTGGTGTTGAAGAAAAGACATATTAAAAAAGTGGCGTTGGGGAAAATCAATTCGCTTGATAATGCGAATGACTATAAAATTTTTTTCAATAATTATTTCTTCAGATTGGTTAATTTCTCCATCTATTTTGTGAAAACCCATGAAAATGCCGAAGATGTGGTAGAGGAGGTTTTCTACAAATTTTTGAAAAATAAAACCAATATCCATAAGATTCAGAATATAGATTCATATTTATTTAGAATGACCAAAAATGAATCACTTAATTTTTTGAAAAAGAACAAATTTGCATTTCAACTGCAGCGCATTGAAAATGCGGAAGATTATCACATTCAAGTGGAGTCTACGCCACAGGAGAAATTGGAAGGTGACGAATTTGAAAAAATGGTTAATAAATTGATTGATTCATTTCCTCCGAAACGCAAAACCATTTTTAGACTTTCCAGAGAAGAACATCTATCCTATCTCGAAATTGCAGAACTGCTAGAAATATCGGTAAAAACGGTAGAGTCACACATGACCATAGCCTTAAAAAATATAAGGGAATTTATCATGGAATATGATGAAGGACTTGATACAAAAATGCGGAAGATCGCACGTTAATCTTTCTCCCAAATCACTATTTTATTTTTTTATACATAAGACTAAGGGTTGGAGGGTGATTTGTTGTCCTTAAAGTTAGAGTACTATAATATTTAATGGATATAGATTATATCATTGGTTTGTACCTGAATGATCAGGCTTCTGAGGATCAACTTGAGATACTCAATAAATGGATTGAGGAATCGAGTGATAATGCCATGGCATTGAATAAATTGGAGAAGATATGGCTTATGAAATCCAAAAAAAGCTTTTACTTCAATGAAAACGAAGTAAGTGACCGAGTTTGGAATCGTTTGCATCCACCCTCCTTATCGAAAAGACGTTTTTTGACATATAAAACATTCTTTCGAAGTGCTGGATTTTTTTTGTTGGCGGCTTTTTCTTTTTTGCTATACCATGGATTGAAAAGTGATATCCTCCAGCGTCAGGAGGTTACAGAAACAAAGATGGAAGTTAAAAGCCTTGTGGTTAAATCAAACCCAAGGGGTGTAAAATCTACCATAAGGCTCCCCGATGGATCGACCGTGATACTGAATGCCGAAAGCACCTTAAGGTACAATTTTCAAGCCAATGATACCATTAGGTATATTGAGCTAGAAGGGGAGGCATATTTTAAGGTGATGAAAGATGCAAATAGACCATTTATTGTGCAGTCAGGCAGTGTACGCACTGTGGCTCTAGGTACTGAGTTTAATGTGAAGTCCTATGCTAATGAGGCAACGACTAATGTGTCACTTAATCAAGGGAAAGTTCAAGTTACGATTCAAGCCGATCAGGAAGCTGAAAGTTATTATCTGAACCCTGGCCAATGTTTAGAATATGACAGTCATGAGGGTAGGGCAATAAAAAATACTTTTGATAATAGGGTTGCGTTGGGCTGGACCGATGGCGTCATATGTTTTAAAAAGGATAGCCTTCAGCAAGTAATGTCCAAACTTAGTAGATGGTATGATGTGAACTTTGAATTGAAAAATTACCATGGCACTCCATGGAAATATACTGGTGAATTTCAGGATGAATACTTGGACGTTATACTCAAAAGCATGAGCTATTCTCAGCATTTTGATTATAAAATTACCAAGGGAAATGTAATAGTAAACTTTAAAAACTAAACGATTATGAAAACGAACAAAATGGATTCTTCTTAAAATTAATTCGCATCAAATTGCCTATGGAATTGTTACCCAAGGCTACAAAAACGCAAAAACTATTTACCTAAACTTTAAAATTATGAGACTAAAAATTCCAAAACTATTTAGATCTTTCACGAGATTTATGCTGTATGGACTCGCAATCCAACTAACTTTTTTATCAGCATTATTTGCTTCTGACGGAAACGAGAAAAAAGCGGAAAGTATACGTGATGTATATATGGATATTTCGCTACAAGACGCATCGCTTGTAGAAGCGATAGAAACTATTCAAACTCAAACTCATTTTACTTTTGCCTATGACAATTCAGTCATAAATAAGAAAGTAAGAATCAATTTTGTTAATCAAAATATTTCCGTGGCCAATGTGCTGATGAAAATATCCGAGGATGCGGGTTTGAAATTCAAACAGGTTAATAACTACATCAATATCGATAAGAGCAATAAAAAAGGAATGCCTGAGATAGAGATCGTGTTACAGGGAGTACAGGTTAACGGTAAGGTAATTGCTACTGAAACCAATGAAGGTCTTCCTGGAGTTAACGTAATTGTAAAAGGAACAACCAACGGTACCGTTACCGATTTGGAAGGTAATTATGCTATCAATGTACCTAGCGAAAACGATGTTTTAGTTTACTCTTCTATTGGTTACGTGTCCCAAGAGATTGCATTGAACGGACGATCAGTTGTTAATATTTCAATGTCTGAAGACATAAAGGCATTAGAAGAAATTGTTGTTGTAGGATATGGTACCATGAAGAAAAGTGATGTAACCGGTTCTGTAACAACAGTAACTCCAGAGGAGCTGGTTGACAGACCCGTAGTAAACATTGGACAAGCCCTTCAAAACAAAGTTTCAGGAGTTCAGGTAGTTAAGCAAGGAGCGGGTATTCCTGGTTCCAATCCATTGATTCGCATCAGGGGTACAAACTCAATTAATTCTAATAGTAATCCTTTATTCGTCGTCGATGGGATTGTTGGCGTTAACAACGCCTTACAGAATATAAATCCACAGGATATCGAAACCATGAACGTTTTGAAAGATGCGTCAGCTACGGCAATTTATGGTACACGTGGGGCAAACGGTGTAATCATTATCACTACTAAGCGTGGAGAAGTTGGTAAAACGATGATTAATTACAGTGGATCGATGACTGTGGGAACAATGCAAAGGCATAATTATACAGTTACTGCAGACCAGTTTATGTATCAGTATGAGCAGGCTTTTACCAATACACCAAAGTATGGTACATTAGATAAGTCAAAGGATTTTAGGGGAGGATTAGGTACTGGGAACTCCTGGTCTGAAATGCCTCATTTATTCGAACAAGTTGCTCAAGGAGAATACTTCATGGATTTTATAGGGAATGACGGTAATTACTACAAGCCAAGGTTCTACTCAAATTGGGAAGATGAAGCTTTCAGTAATTCTTTTTCTCATGACAATCACATTGATTTGACTGGAGGAACAGAAAAAGCAAGATTTGCATTTTCATTAGGTAACACATACCAAGATGGGCTAATGCTTGAGTCATACTACAAGCGTATTAATGCTAAATTTAACGCAGATATCGAAGTAAATGACTGGTTGACTGTAAATACTAATCTAATGTATTCCCGGGCAAAAAGCGCAAGGGGTGCTGATGATACCAGAACAGTAGCTGAAGCATGGCCGATTATCCCAAATAAATATCCTAATGATCCTGATATTTATGGTATATACGCGGGGAAATGGGCTACAGGAAGTGATTTTCCGGTAGGAGAAAACTGGCAAGGTATTGTATACAAATATGATCAGAGAGATGGTTATTTCCTTAATGAACAGTTTACTGGTGGTTTAAACCTTAGTGCACAAATCACCGAAAACCTAAGCTTTAGGACCAATGTATCCGTAGACAGCAGAAGTGAAAACCAGAGATGGTACAACGGTAACTTACAAGGCAACAGGACTGCCGATGCAGACGGGCAAAACAGGGAGTGGCTCTATTGGCAAAACGAAAACTACTTCAATTATGCGAAGTTAGTAGGAGATCATTCTTTTGATGCGATGGTTGGGCTTTCGTGGCAAGAAACCACATTTGATTACATGCGCGCACAGGCATATAATTTCTCATCAAATTTCTACCAATACAATAATTTTGCAGCAGGTACAAATACGCCAAGGGTGGACTCTGAAAATACAAGGAGTGCGCTGAACTCATACTTTGCGCGTGTCAATTATAATTATAAGGACAAATATATGCTCACAGCAACTGGACGTATGGATGGGTCTTCAAAGTTTGGTCCTAACAACAAATATGCTTTTTTCCCATCTGTTGGGGCGGGTTGGAATTTATCAGGTGAAGACTTTATGGCTGGTAACAGTGTAGTGTCGAACCTTAAACTTCGTGCTAGCATTGGCCAAACAGGTAATCAAGAGATCGGTAGTTTTGTGACGCAACGATACATTAATTCCACCACAGTCATGTTTGGTGATGGTAGGGCAGCAGGCCTCCTTCCCGGTTCTACCGGTAACCCTGACTTACAATGGGAAACCACGGATCAATGGAACATAGGGGTGGATCTTGGCTTGATAAATAACAGGGTCAATCTTGTTTTTGATTACTACCATAAATTAACCAAAGACATGTTGTTTAACCTTCCATTGCCAGAGTCAACCGCACCTGGTAGTGCTTTCGTAAACTTTGGTGAGGTAGAAAATAAAGGTATAGAATTAGGATTGAATACTGTTAATGTCCAAAGTAATGACTTTTCATGGGAATCTAGTTTCACATTTACCATGAATAAAAACACGATTATGAAGCTTGGCCCTACAGATGCTGACGTTTTTGTTGATACAGGTGCAGGGAATGCTACATCAGTATATAGAGTAGGAGAGTCTATCGGTTCTTTTTTCGGCCTTAACCGAATGGGTGTTTATGGTACAGATGAAGCTGCATTGGCAGCACGCTATGGTCGGGTGCCAGGAGACTTAAAGTTCGAAGATGTAAATCAGGATGGAAAGATCGAACTGATATCGGATGGAGACGTTATAGGAAATTCTTACCCTGATCTATATGGTGGTTTTATCAATACGTTTAGGTACAAGAATTTCGATGCCAACATTACAATACAGTTTGTTGGTGGGATTGATAAGGCTATCGTACATGAATCTGCTGAAGATCGTCAGTTTGTTTCGGGTATGGTAAACACAACGTTGAATGCTTGGCGTCCTGACTATCAGGAAGATGGTATCATGGTGGCACAAATACGCGCGGGTAACGCCGGTGCACGCTATGACTCATTCACTGATACCCATGAGATTTATAATGCCGCCTTTATTCGAGGTTCCGCTGCATCTTTGGGCTATACGCTTAATGACGTGATAGGAATAAGTAGATTGCGAATTTATGCATCTACAGAAAATTTCTTTCTATTAACAGCGATTGAGATGGAAGGGTATGATCCTGAAGGTAGTTCAATAGGTAAGGGTCGTGACAATATTCAGAATATTGACAAGTATCAATATCCTACTCCTACGAACTTCAGTTTAGGGGTTAACGTTAGTTTTTAATTTATTAAAGAATTTATGTTATGAAATATAAAAAAAATAATATCGTGATAAGATCCACTATGTTGCTAGTGGCGTTCTTTATTACCCTGAGTGGTTGCGAAGATTTTTTGGAAGAAGTACCTACAGGGGAACTTACGGCTGAAGCTGATCTTACAACAAGCGAGTTCGGAGAGCCATTAACGGTTGGTGCTTATCGTAGTTTGAAGGATTGGACCGGAGGTGCCGCCGATTGGGGAAATCAACTTCCCAATACATTGGAGTTTCCAACAGGTGGGGCATTGACTACTGAACCTCATGCCAGATTTGATAAATATCAGACCAATCAGGTGACAGGTAACTTGCTTGATAATTTTAATAATCAGTGGTCAAATTGGTATGCAGGAGTACAAGCTTCTAATCTTGCGCTGTCCATGCTTCCAGATGTTGATCTCCCAGAAGCTACATTAAATCAATACATGGGTGAAGTACGTGCCTTAAGGGCATTCTATTATTTCTGTATTGTTAGGTATTGGGGAGATGCTGTATTGATTACTGAGCCTTTGGAAGATGTAAGTTTAGCCGAGATGCCAAAAACAAGCCTTAAGGTGATTTACGATGATGTAATTATTCCAGATCTTGAATATGCGCTGATAAACGTTCCAGCAGGAAAATCTCCAAACGGACGTGTTACTCAGGATGTAGTTAGGGCAATATTGGCAGATGTTTATCTTACTGTATCAGGGTATCCTTATCAGGAAGTAGAGACCAACCCATCGAAAGATTGGTGTGGAGAGGGATCGTGGTCCATGCAGGATTATCCTGTAAATAGTTCTAGTGCCACTGCATTTTTACAAAAGTCCAAAACCTTGCTTGATGCATTGTATGGTCAGTATTCTCTGGGAACTTATGATGATTTACGCGATCCTGCAATGAACAATCAGGGAGAAGCAATTTTTCAAGTTCAGTATTCATCTGAAGATGGATTTACAAATGATATATTGCAGCGAGCTTTACCATTGTTGACAAAGATTTCTAAATCTGATGAGAACGGGTCTTTTGTTCCTTGGCTAGGTTATTACAATTCTTATGGTGTTGATGATAAGCGTGCCATGGAACGTCAGATGTTCTTTACATGGGATACCAATATCGATGATGTCACTGATACAGTTCGGTTTTCACCTCCCCACTTGTATAAATACTATGATGTTGCTGCTGTAAAATCAGTTAATGGCTCAGGTCTTAATTGGTCTCATTACCGTTATGCTGATATATTATTAATGCGTACAGAAGTATATTGGGCATTAGGACAACCTGCAGCAGATAAGGGGATTAATGAAGTTAGAGAAAGAGCAGAATTAGACCCACTTGGTGCTGTGACCCTCAAAGATATTCTTAGCGAGCGTGCTTGGGAATTGGTATTTGAAAATAAAATGCTTTGGGATCAAAGACGCACAAGAAAAGCAGTTGTGTACGGAGACCATGAAATTTCAGCTATTCAAAACTTCATAGGTCACCAGCCTGAAATTTTCAACTTTGCCTTTACTCCGCAACATTTGTTATCTCCGATACCAGGGGACGAGATGAATAACAATGGGAAGATCCAGCAAAATTTTGGCTATCTACCCGTCCAAACCAGTGTTGGTGAGTAAATTGTGTATTACTAAATTTGAAAAAATATGAAAACTATAAAAATATTGTCAATATCATTAATAGCATCTTTTGTGATAATGATGGGTTGTACACCTCAACCGTATTATGATATTCCCTATGATGAAAATGGGAATGTGATTATTACCGGTATTTCTGAAGTTACATCTGATGGCGTTACGACATCGGATAACGATTTCACAATCAATGCTTATTTCCCGAACGCAAAATCGGGTGATACGATGGAAGCGGAGGTATTAAAGCAACAGGAGCCTTCATGGGATCCAGATGGCGAATTACAATTGTTGCCTTTGGCTGGGACTATGAAGAGCATCACCGTAGGAAGTGACTTAAAGGCTTCCGTGACTTATACTAAGGCTGAAGCCGGTTTAGTTAATGTCGGTGATTTCATAACCGTGGTGTTTTCTGGAGCTACGGACTCTGGTATAATCAGGATTACACTAGAAGAAGATAATTAATCTTTCTGATTAAGGTTTATTTAAAGAGGCACTGTTAGAAATAGCAGTGCCTCTTTTTTTTTATTCACGCACATGACTTTTCTTACTATATTTGGTTTTAGCCCATAATAATTAAAAAGTGAAATATTTGTTTTTACTCATTTCCCTCTACTTTTCGTTTGGATTTGTTGCTACTGAGTCCAAATCTCAACCAGTAATTGATCTAAAATCTGACCGCGAATTATTTATTGATCATTATCTCATAGATCAAATGAAAAATGTGCGATTGGTATTACACCATCCCGTTGATGAGGGGCCTGTGCTACAGTATGACAATCCATGGGAAGGGCCATTCTCTGCATATTGCACAGTGATCAAAGATGTTCATGGATTTAAAGCATATTATCGAGGGCTTCCCAAGGCAGGGGCGGATGGAAGTGTAGATGAGACCACATGCATTGCCACTTCCGAGGATGGCATTCTTTGGATCAAGCCAGAATTGGATATGTTCGAAATAGACGGGGTGAAAAAAAATAATGTGATTCTAGCGAATACTGCCCCGTTCAGCCACAATTTCAGTCCATTTTTAGATGCAAACCCCAGTACTAAGAATGATGAAAAATATAAAGCCTTGGCAGGAACCAAAAAAACAGGTCTTTATGCGTTTAAATCTTCTGACGGTATGCATTGGAAAAAAATATCTGAGGAACCGGTTTTTACAGAGGGAATATTTGATTCTCAAAATGTTGCTTTTTGGTCTGTCAGCGAAAATAAATATCTATGTTATTTCCGCACATGGAGTGGGGATGGTTATTCGGGGTTTCGAACAGTTAGTCGGACGACATCAAGTGATTTTATGCATTGGTCTGAGCCACAAAAGATGGATTTTGGTAATACGCCAATGGAGCATTTATATACCAATCAAACAAGTGCTTATTTCAGAGCTCCGCAGATTTACATTGCTACAGCGGCCCGATTTATGCCAGGTCGACAAGTACTCAGTGAGGAAGAAGCTAAGGAACTGAACGTCAATCCTAAGTATTTTAAAGATTGCTCTGATGTTGTCTTGATTACTTCCAGAGGGGGAAATAAGTATGACCGCACTTTTATGAGTTCTTTTATTCGCCCGGGAATTGGAGCACAAAATTGGGTTTCCAGATCCAACTATCCTGCTTTGAATGTTGTGCAAACCGGAGATACTGAAATGTCAGTTTACGTCAATCAAAATTATGCACAACCGACAGCTCACTTGCGAAGATACAGCCTACGGTTAGATGGATTTGGCTCAGTGCAGGCAGATTATAAAGGAGGGGAGATGACCACAAAACCATTTACTTTTAAAGGCGATAATTTATTATTGAACTTCTCTACATCGGCTGCCGGGGAAATTAAAGTAGAGGTTTTGGATAAGGTTGGAAATACGATTCCGGGTTATGCTGCTGATGACTGTGTGACCATTATTGGTAATGAAATTAACAAAAGGGTATTTTGGGAAGACAAGTCAAAATTGAATTCCTTGGAAGGGAAGCAGATTCGTTTGCGATTTATTATGAAAGATGCTGACTTATATTCGCTGAAATTTGAATAATTAGATTAAAACTAAATAGTTTACACCCATGAAGAATTTACTGATTTTACTGGTTTGTTTCTTGACATTAGACCTCAGTGCACAAGGAACATTTGATGGATTGAATAATAATTTATCAAATCTTTATCAGCTTTCTGATGCTAAAACAAGAAGTATTTCCCCGGAAAATTTTACGGGTGATAAAGGTAAGGGAGGAATGTCAAAACTTGGCGAAGGAGCTGCTTCACACGAAGCGCGTGAACTTGGGCAAGGCTGGAAGGTAAGCCCGTACATCATCATCGAGCCAGGACAAACATTTACTTTGGCAGAAATTGAAGACTCCGGCTGTATCCAACATATCTGGATGACACCGACAGGGAACTGGCGGTTTTATATATTGCGTATTTATTGGGATGATGAGACCGAACCATCTGTGGAAGTTCCCGTAGGCGATTTTTTTGGTATGGGCTGGGGTGAGTATGCACATCTTAATTCCCTTGCTGTTACTGTAAATCCTGGGCGTGCCTTCAATAGTTATTGGCAGATGCCATTCCGAAAAAAGTGTAAAATAACCATGGAAAATATTGATGTAAAATCCACCAGATTATACTATCAGATTGACTATGCACTGACAAAAGTGCCTAAAAATGCTGCTTATTTCCATGCGCAGTTTCGTAGGCCAAAGCCAGATAGCGAAAAGGAAGCCTATACGATTATTGATGGGATCAAGGGCAAAGGGCAATATGTAGGTACGTATATGGCTTGGCAGCCAAATAACAATGGTTGGTGGGGAGAAGGTGAAATCAAGTTTTATATGGATGGGGATAAGGAATTCCCGACAATTTGCGGTACGGGCGCAGAGGATTATTTTTGCGGATCATACAATTTTGACGTAGATGGAAAATATACAGAATATTCCACACCGTATGCAGGATTGCATCAGGTGATACGTGCAGATGGCAACTATAAGGCCAATATGAGGTTTGGACTTTATCGATGGCATATAACTGATCCAGTCCGGTTTGAGAAGGATATGAGAATTACAATTCAAGATCTGGGTTGGAGAAGTGGAGGCCGGTATTTGAAGCAAGGCAGTGACATTGCTTCCGTGGCCTACTGGTACCAAACAGAGCCACATGCGCCATTTCCTGCATTACCATCCAAGGATGATTTAGAAGTGAGATAGATTTTGGAAAAAAAGAATAATTTAACTATTGAACCAATAAACCATTAAATTATTGCCTCGGCAGCAATGAATGCAGTCGTCCATGCTGCTTGAAAGTTAAACCCACCTGTGACGGCGTCGATGTTCATTACCTCTCCGGCAAAGTAAAGGTTTGGAAACAGCTTGCTTTCCATGGATTTGAAGTTGATTTCTTTGGTGTCGATTCCACCACAGGTCACGAATTCATCCTTGAACGTACTCTTGCCTTTTACTTCCATTTGACAACGGCACATCAATGTTGCCAAGGTCTCTATTTGTTTGGAATTGATAGAGGCAAAATTTGTTTGCTCCAGTTTTGCCGCATAAATCATATTATGCCAGAGTCTCTTGGGGGTTTGATACATTTGATGGTTTAAAAGGGTCTTTTTTCCATGAGCTTGCTTTAAGGATTGGATTTCCTCAAGCACAGTTGCATAGTCCACCCCAACCCAATTTACTTCTATGGAAAATTGATACTTTAAATCAAAAAGTTCCCTTGCAGCCCAAGCCGAAAGTTTAAGGATTGCCGGGCCACTCAGTCCCCAATGTGTGATGAGCAATGGCCCTGATTCTTCAAGTTTTAATCCGGAAATGGATACTTCTGCATTGGGGACTGAGATGCCCGGCAATCCTTCTATCAATGAGTTTTTAATGTTGAATGTGAAAAGTGATGGTACTGGAGCTATAATCCGATGCCCCAATTTGCCGATCATTTTCCAGGTGGCGGGACTACTTCCTGTGGCTACGAGCAGGTGTTTGGAATCAAATACTTCTGTTGAGGTTTGAATTTGCCATTTCCCAGAAATTGATTTAATCTGTTCAACTCCGCAGCTTGTCTTGATCTCGATATTGCACTTCCGACACAGGTCGATAAAACAATTGATGATGGCGGAAGATTTATTGCTTTCCGGAAAAACCCTTCCATCCTCTTCGATCTTGGTTTCGATACCATGATCCGATAGCCAGCCCATCATATCCCCACACAAAAAACGATGGAATGGCCCAAGCAATTCTTTGTTGCCTCGTGGGTATCGCGCGACCATTTCTGATGGGTCAAAGCATGCGTGGGTGACGTTGCATCTTCCTCCACCTGAAATCCGTACTTTGCTAAGTAGTTCCCTCGATTTTTCTACAATTAGGATTTTTAGTTTTGGATTGCGCTCCGCACATTGTATCGCACAAAAGAATCCAGCAGCACCACCACCAACTACAATAAGGTCATACGCCATGAACGCAAATATTTTTAATCTTAATTATTACCATATCCCATCCATGTTCTGGGACCGGGAAATTCGCATGACCGAGCTGCTACAACAGCAGCGGCTTCCAGAGAAGGAATGAAATTATTGTTTTTTCCATAAAAATAACAAAATGCTCCATGAAATATATCTCCGGCACCCAATGTATCCACGACTTTTATATGCGGCACTTCTACCAATAAATTCACTTCGCCTTCATTAACAATGATTGGTTTTGCACCCCGAGTGATGGCAGCTTTCTTTACTCCATGATTAAGCAGGTACGCGATGACATCAGTTTGGTTGGTGGCTCCTGGAGGAGTAAAATCTTCGGAGCAAATGGCGACATCAATGTATGGGAGCAATGCCTCTGTTTTAGCTTTCCAACTTCCGCCATCCAAAACCGTGGTAATTCCATGCTTTCTGCACCTAATAGCCATTTCTATGGCTGAATCTATGTAAAATCCATCAAACATTGCTATGCGAATATCTTCTAAAGATATATCGAGATCTTCGATTTTGTCGGCCAAAGGCGGATAGGAAAATATAGTTCGAGAGCCAGAAGATGTGTTGGTGAGGATAGAGGCATAGATCGGTTCGGCCTTTTGCTTTGCTTTTAAATCATGGAATTTGATGACATTTTTCTTCAATTCTTGCCGTACCATGTTACTCGATGTGTTCTGACCAATACCAGTTATCAGCTTGCTCTCTCCACCAAGATGCTGGAAAGTGATCGCCGCATTAGTCGCTGGCCCTCCAATGTATAGATTGAATTGATTTACTTTTGTTTTCGTGTTTTCCTCTGGATAGTAATCCGTGAAAAAATGCAAATCAATGGTGAGCAATCCCCAAAAAAGTCCTTTCATCTTTTTATACTTAATAGAAATAATTGTGACCGCCTGAAATAATTATGCTTTTGTATGCCTCAATAATTATTTCAGGCATGGACTGTTTCATTTCTTATCTTTTTCTGTCGTTGCAAACATGAAAGAAATTTGTGGAATAAAGAAGGACAAAAATCATGTTATTCGCTTTTATGGTAAACAGAGACTTTTGACGCCAAACAAATAAGGAATCCGATAGGAATAAATATGCTTACAAAGACTACCTTTGCAAATTAATAACAAAATACTTCCAAAAAATCTCTTCCGCTAAAAAGATAAAAGTCTGCGTTACAATTTGTTGTTGTTGATTTTCCTGGAAAACTAAGTAAAAAATTTATGAATACATTTCAAGAATCAGGCCTGAATGAGGATGTCATCAAGGCTATTGATGAATTGGGCTTTGAAAAACCCACGCCTATCCAGGAAAAGACCTTGCCATTTTTGCTCAATTCTACCAAGGATATCATCGCATTGGCACAAACAGGAACAGGTAAAACCGCGGCTTTCGGATTGCCGATGATTCACAAAATCGAAACATCTGACAAAAGTGTACAAGGACTTGTGCTTTGCCCCACACGGGAATTGTGTGTTCAAATCACCAACGATTTGGATCTTTTTTCTAAATATATTAAAGGATTGTATGTAATCCCAGTGTATGGTGGTACGGACATCTCCAAGCAAATATCGGCACTCAAACGTGGTGGACAGATTGTGGTAGGAACTCCAGGTCGAGTGCTCGACTTGATCAAAAGGAAAAAACTTATTCTGGGCGATCTGAAATACCTTGTGTTGGACGAGGCGGATGAAATGCTCAATATGGGGTTTAAAGAGGATTTGGATGCGATTTTGGGACAAACCCCGGATGGTCGTCAGTCGATGCTATTTTCGGCCACCATGCCAAAAGGAATTTCCAGCATTGCCAATAAATACATGCAGGATGCCGAAGAAATATCAGTGGGCAGACGCAATGAGGGCGCATCTACAGTTCAGCACCATTATTATGTCGTGCAGGCGAGCAACCGTTATTTGGCATTAAAGCGCATAGCTGATTTCTATCCCAATATTTATGGGATTGTTTTTTGTCGAACGAGGCGGGAAACAAAAGAAGTGGCAGAAAAGTTGATGCAAGATGGATACAATGCTGATGCGTTGCACGGAGATCTTTCCCAGGCCCAACGTGATCATGTCATGGCGCGATTTCGCTCAAAGCATTTGCAAATACTCGTCGCAACAGATGTAGCGGCCCGTGGATTGGATGTAACTGATTTAACACATGTGATCAATTATATTATCCCTGAAGAGTTGGAGTCATATATTCACAGAAGCGGTAGGACTGGTAGAGCAGGAAAAAAAGGTATTTCCATTACCATCGTGCATGGTCGAGAGACTAGAAAAATAGGCCAACTGGAGCAAAAAGTTGGCAAGGCATTCGAAAAGAAATTGGTGCCAAGCGGAAAGGAAATTTGCGAAAAGCAATTGTACACGCTAGTAGATAAAGTGGAATGGGTCGAAGTGGATGAGTCTACTATCGCTCAATACATGGACGTGATAGATAAAAAATTGGCATCGCTTTCGCGTGAAGATTTAATAAAAAAATTCGTTTCCGTGGAATTTAACCGTTTTTTGTCTTATTACAAAGACGCTGAGGATCTCAATGTGATTGTAAAATCCAGGCAGGATAGGGGTGACAGGTCAGAAAGACGAGATAGAAGCGATAGAAACGACAGAAGCGATAGGAGGGATCGGAAGGAGAGAAGAGAAAGGTCTGTCAGAGGTGATAGAAGCGATAGGAGTGAGAGAAATGAAAGTAGTCGGAGTAGAAGGGGTGATGAAAACTTCACCAGATTTCATATCAATATAGGATCCAAAAACAATGTTAATCCTGTAGATTTGATTTCGCTCATCAATGAAAATACTGGAAATAAAAGCATTGAAATCGGCAAGATCGAGATTTTAAAAACCTTTTCCTTTTTTGAGGTAGATAAATCGCACGAAAGTAATGTGCAGGATGCTTTCAAAAATGTGAGCTATGAGGACTTAAAAGTGAAAGTAGAAGTTTCTAAAAATAGGGAAAAACCGGACATGATGCAGCGATTTAAGAAGAAGCGTGAGCGCTCAGGAGGAGGAAGAAGAAGGTTTAACTAGTATTTTGGCAGTAGTTGAATTGTTGATTTAAGAAGAAACAAAAGCCCGAGCAAATCGCTTGGGCTTTTTGCTTTATGGGCTGTCTATTTCATGGATTTTGGCTATATTTTCTATGATCAGACTGACAGTTGCTCTGTCGTTGTCAGTTTGTGCAATGCATAACTTTCTTCCTAGCGTCGCCAATCCCCAAAATGAATCATCGTTTTTTGGGTAAGGGACATGAAGCAAATCGTTTTGAACAATAGGTGAATTTAATATTGCCAGAAGGTAATCGAAGATATCCACTGGACCGAAAGTGCTTTTGAATTCAGGTCTCACTTCTCCACTATTTGCAAAGCATACATTTGAATCTGGAAGTTTTTCTGGCACAAATGTCAGAGAAAGCTTTTTTTCAAATTCATGGATTATAGATGCATTTAGATTAGGTATTTGGCCTTTGCCCGATAGAGCATTTACAAACAATGGAAAAATGCATGATTTTTCCATGGATATGCCGCTAGTGAACTGTCCTATTTTGGCATTGTAAAAAGGCGTGGAACCGGACGGATTTGAAATAATTAGGCAAAGCGTATTTGGATTTAATTCGACGTCGTGCTCTGGAAACAGCAACTTTAAGGGAATGAAATTTTTGTGTAAAAGTGCTTCTGGATCCATTAAATCGGCTATGTTTTAGTTACAGTGCAATCCGTTATTTGTGCAGGGCCAGCTATCTAATGCTGAACCCTATCCAAAATCATCACTTAGCTATCTTCTCCTAAATAATACCCTGAGCTTTCATTGCCTCTGCGACCTTCACAAAAGCAAAAATATTTGCCCCTTCCAGATAATTGCCCGGAGATCCATATTCTGCAGCAACTTTCAAGCATACATTATGAATATCCTTCATAATATGCTTGAGGTTATTATCTACTTGTTCGCGGTTCCAATATACCCCCATTCGGTTTTGGGTTATTTCCAATCCTGAAACTGCAACTCCTCCGGCATTAGTTGCTTTGCCCGGGGCATACAAAACGGCAGATGACTGAAGTATGGATATTGCCTCTGGCGTACAGGGCATGTTGGCTCCCTCGGCCAGAACCAGAAGTTTGTTCTTCACCATTGTTTGAGCATCAAGTGCATTTACTTCATTCTGTGTTGCACAAGGGAAAGCACAGTCTGCTTCTATCTTCCAAAGCGGATTGTGGTCATCGTCATGGGAATATGCGGTATACTTTGCTTCAGTATATACTTCAGTATATTTTTTAATTCTTCCTCGGTCCCCATTCTTTAGTTTTTTGATATAGGCTAGTTTTTCTCGGTCAATGCCATCGGGATCATATATAAATCCATTGGAATCTGAAGCAGTAATAGGGACTCCACCTTTATCAAGGATTTTTTCTATTGCATATTGTGCAACATTTCCAGATCCTGAAATCAGACATTTTTTACCCTCAAGACTATCGTCTTTTGTCTCCAACATGTGTGATGCAAAATATATCAAACCATAGCCTGTCGCTTCTGGTCTTATCGCACTTCCTCCCCAGTATTCTCCCTTTCCTGTGATGATTCCTGTGAACTCATTTTTTATCTTTTTGTATGTGCCAAAAAGATATCCTATTTCTCTTGCTCCCACACCAATATCTCCTGCAGGAATATCTGTAAAGTCACCTATATGACGATAAAGCTCGAGCATAAATGCTTGGCAGAAACGCATTATTTCATTGTCTGATTTGTTTTTGGGGTCAAAATCAGACCCGCCTTTGGCACCACCTAATGGCAAACTTGTCAATGCATTCTTGAAAATCTGTTCAAATGCAAGAAATTTTAATATGCTATAATTCACTGATGGATGAAATCTTAAGCCCCCTTTATATGGCCCAATTGCAGAATTCATTTGTACCCGATATCCTCTGTTGACTTGAACTTCATTATTGTCATCCATCCAGCACACCCTGAAAGAAATGATGCGCTCCGGTTCTGTCAGGCGCTCTAATATTTTAAGTGATTCGTATTCAGGGTGACGATCAAGTACTTTTCGTACTGAGCCAATCACCTCTTCGACTGCTTGTAAATATTCCAGTTCGTATGGATTTTTGGCTCTTAGAAAGTCCAATACTTCATTATTTGACATAGTACTAAGTTGTAATTTTGGGTTAAAAATAACTTAACAAGCGAGTGGTACCAATGTTTACGGTAACATAAAGTAGTAACTTAACATGCTCTAAAAATATTCTCCATAGTATCCTAAGCTATTATATTGATCAAGTGCAGGCAAGTGAAGCCTAAGTTTGCAGTCTCAAAAAATGTGAGTGCGATCTATGGATACCACAATATAAATATTCTGTTTGTCTTTTTAGCGCGTGTATAGAAAAAATCGATAGGTAAATTTCACATAATCAGATTATCTGCTAATAAACCTATTTTTGATTCTATAGCTCCAGATTGCTAGTGCTATTATTAATCAAGATTATCTGTTCTTTCACCAAAACCACTTTGATTATAAGGTTTGGCTTTAGTTATCAAGATGAGTTTTCCGCCGTTGCTTTCTTCCCGCTTTACATGAAATTTAACCCAAACACCATCATGTTTATCCAATTTTACTTGCCAAATGCTTGAAATATCCATGGGTTTTTGAGCCATTGATAGTATTGGAAAGAATGATAATAAGGATAAAATACAAAGGACTCCCCGTCTAATTTTCATTGTTCTACGGTATCTTCTTGATAATTATTGCCAACCCTGAGTTTCGTGACAGTTTTCTGGATAAAACCGATTTTTGATTCACCGGTATTTTCTCAACCTGTACACTATTATTTTTTAAATCATCTTTATCCTGATAAAGCATCATAGCCTCATAATTTCCATTTTTGTTCAAAAAATCCATGGAAATATGGACGTTTTGATCCTGTTTTGCTGTCATTGATCCCACAAACCAATTGTCTCCGCTTTTTCTGGCAACAGTGGCGTATTCACCAATTTCACCATCCAATACTTTTGTGTCGTCCCAAACCGTTGGCAGGGCATCGTAAAAATCCAATTTTTCGTTTTCCATGAGAATTCCTGTTGCGGCACCAGCTCCACCTTTTTCGTGGGGGGAGCCTTCGGGCCGGTCGTACCAATACACAAACTGCCATGGACTGTAGAGCATGATTGCCTTGGCCATCTGCCCCGCTTTGCCGCCCATTTTTTCTGTGACGCGTGGCGCGAGGTAACAATTGGTGTTATCGCCGGCCCCAGCAATCATACGGGTAAAAAGGGTCGTGAGGGAGTGTTCTGTTGATGGGCTTTCTTCATCACCACGAATCCCTTCCTGAGTCATGAAGTTGGGGTAGGTGCGCGAATATCCTGTAGGTCGGTATTCGTCATGAACGTCCACCATCAAGTGATATTTTGCCGCCTTGCGGATGGCATCGTGCAACCAAGATGTCCATTCTTGGGGGCCTACATTGACAAAGCCATATTTTAAACCTTTGATTCCCCATGATTGATAAAGAGGGAGCAATTCGTCAATTTGTTTTTCCAAAGCACGACGGTTGACATATAAAATAATTCCGATTCCTTTTTTATTGGCATAGTCGATGATGTGGTGTAGATCGAGTGGGCCGGGAGATCGCTTTGGGTCAACAGTAATTGTGGATGCATCAGAAGCATCTTCATATTCATTGCCATACCAACCAGCATCAAACTCAACATACTGAAGATTGTGCTTTGTGGCAAAATCTACGCAGGCAAGCCCCCCCTGAGTGGTCAACGTGACTTCACGGATTACTTTACCGGGTTTGATCCAGGAAGTATCTTCGATCTTGTTAGGTTCGTTCAGGTTGAGAATAAAATAATTATTTTCCAATAATTTTCCAGGACTATCTGCCACCATCACGTATCGCCAAGGGGAAATAAAATTTGCTTTCTGAAGATCTACCGCACCTTCCAAATCTGCCTGTATGGATAATTGATGGTTTTCGTTTTGTTTGAATTTCATTCGTGCAAAATCTACCAAAGCAGCCTCACCAAGAGCGAGATAAGTAGATTCATTTTGCTTGATGACTAGCGGACGTTCACATGCTTCAGTGATACTGCTGATCTTATCTTTTTTATACTCGGCCTGTGCCCTGTTGGTTAGCCAGGCTTCGTGATCTGTATCGAAATGGAATGCAGTCAACTCCTCATTTATGATAAGGCCTGCGGCAAATTTTTGGTCAAAAATGTACCTAAAAGCCATGCCTTCATCATACATCCTGATGACCACATTTAATGTATTTTTAAGGTTGGATTTGTCAGTTAGTGTTAATGCGAGTTCATTATATTTGTTCGAAACCGTACTTTTTTCACCATAAACAGGATGCCAAGTTTCATTTGATGAGGATTTCTTTATATCTGTGATTTCATATGCGTCTTGGTTCACGGCTTTGTCAAAGACAAATTTTCCGGCGTCTGCATGAAGAATGGATTTTTTAGAATCCTGTAGATGAAGGCTTAACCCAGATGATTTTGAGGTGATTGTTACTGTCAGTTTTTTTGAAGGGCTTTTCAGCGCAATATCTTTCCCAATACAAAAAACATTTAACGAGAGAATTGAGAAAGAGAGTAGGAGGAGTTGTTTCATGGTGAATTATTTATGCAATAAAATTAGCAAATTTGTTTGTGAATAGATGCATCGATTTGGTATGAATCAATGGTCAAGACCGTGTCGAACTTCACATGGGATTGATGTTATGGAAAAAACTTAAACATTAGCGTCTTGTCGGTCTCTTAGGGTATTCTGAGATAAGGAATAAGGCATTCTTTGTTCGTCTATTTAGTCGATTTATTGGATATCGGTTAGTGAAAATACTAGTTTGCCCGGATAAATAATTTTTGAAAAGCTATCGATAGCGGCTTGATATTTTTTGTCAATACCCTACAAGTCTCCAAAGAAATATAGAACTAAATCAGGATTAAATCAGGATTAAATCAAGAAGAAATCAGATTTAAATCAAAATTAATTGGAGAAGTGCTAATTAATATTTTAATTATTGCTGCAAACGTTTGAAATTGCTAGATACAGGCACAGTTAATTGTAAATATTAAAAGTGCATTGTTAAAGTGATTATGACATTTGTTAGAAACTGTATAGACAATAAATACTCAAGCGTACATTAATTGGTGAAGTGCGAGAAATCATTAATTAAAGCCAAATATTACGTTTTGAACTAAGACTTTATCATATCTCTATTTTAGGATATGGTATATATTGAATGTTTCACTTAAAACTCAAAATTATGATGAGAAAAAATCTACTTAGGAAGTCCTGGGGAGTTCTTGTTGCTGCGGTTATGTTTGCTACCGTGGTAAGTGCTCAGGATTTGGCTTTGTTGGAAGGGAATCCAAATCCCCTAAAACAACTTAAAAAGTCAGAGCAAACGAACAATGAAAATTTTCAGGAAAGAAAAGTTACTGGTAAAGTCATTGCCAGCGAAAACGATGAGGGTTTACCAGGGGTAAACGTTATCGTAAAAGGAACTACAAGCGGTGGAATCACAGGATTAGATGGTTCGTATGCGGTAAATGTACCTGATGGTGATGCTGTTTTAGTTTTTAGTTCTGTCGGTTATGAAACTAGAGAAGCTATTGTTGGCACTCAGTCTGTTATTGATGTTGTCTTGGAACCTGATGTAAAAGCGCTGGATGAAATCGTGGTTATTGGCTATGGTACGTCCAAGAAAAAGGATCTAACCGGTTCGATAGTAAATGTAAAAGCAGAAGAGGTCGCGAAATATAAACCTTCCAGTGTTTCCGAGATTTTAAGATCGACTGCACCAGGTTTGCGGGTAGGTTATTCTACAAGTGCCAAGGGTGTTGCTGATTTTGATGTCCGTGGTGATAATTCTATTAAAGCGGATTTAGACGATGATATTGATGAGGAGAAAGAAGCCAACAAGCCCCTGATTGTGGTGGATGGAGTTATTTTTCTTGGTGATCTCGCAGAGATCAACCCAAATGACATTGAAACAGTAGATGTGCTGAAAGATGCCAGTGCAGCGGCTATCTATGGCTCGCAGGCTTCCAATGGAGTAGTCATATTTACCACCAAAAAAGGTCAGTTTGGCAAGCCAAGGATAAGTGTTAGTTCCAGAATTGGGTTGGTAACTGGTGCAAAAAGGCAGGAAACCTACAAAGGGGGTGACGAAGTACTAAATTGGTTGACCGACATGAATGAATCGATCAATGGATTGATTGAAGAACCATGGACAAAATATCGAGATTATTACAGCATTCCTTCCGAATATCAGGATGATTGGTTGGCTGCAAACGGAATACCCGGTGAAACCGACCCTGCTGTAATCAATAGCAAGCGTGTTGATAATTTTGGTTTTTGGGAGATTGAAAAGGAAAATTTCAATAATGGCACTGTGTATGATTGGCAGGATTTTTTGTTTCATACAGGAGTCAGGCAGGATTATGATGTAAGCATATCAGGTAGAAATGAAAGGGTATCCTACTACTATTCATTGGGATATAGCAATAGAGAATCTGTTCAAATCTGGGAGTCTTTTGAGACGATTACTTCAAGACTGAATTTGGATGTGTCGGTTGCAGACTTTCTAAATGTTGGTGTCAATGCGAGTTTTTCATATCAAAATGAAGGAAGAGAGCCGGTGGGTAACGGTGGATATACTACAAAATCGCCTTATGATCAGCCATGGCAAAATGGCATGCCCCAAACTAGAGAATTCCTAAATGATCAAAGCGCAGGGTCCAACCAGAGCAATCCCTATCAGGATCCTTCATGGAATACAAGGCTGTATGACCGATATATGATCAATCCAACATTATTTGCTAAGGTGACACTTCCATTGGGTTTTAGCTTCAGAATGGATTATACGCCAAGACTTGATTCCAGAAAGCGATTTGACTTTGACGAAAAAGGAAATCCACAAAATGCGGTTGATGAAGGAAGACGACGACATAATCAAGTTTTTGCCTGGCAATGGAATAACATATTAAATTGGGACAAAGCGTTTGGTGAACACCGAATTTCGGTAACTGCATTGTATAATGCAGAAAGAAACCAGCAATGGGAGACCGATTCAAGAACCAGCAGCTTTTCGCCTACTGCTGCACTTGGTTACCATGCCATGGGATTTGGTACGAATCCTTCAGCCGGTTCTTATGATGAGGTAAATTCTCGGACTGCGATTATGGGTAGGGTCAATTATGCCTTTGGTGATCGATATAATCTTTCTGCATCCATCAGAAGGGATGGTTTCTCTCGCTTTGGAGCGGAAAATTTATATGGTAATTTCCCG
>JAUHYU010000083.1 GCA_030426345.1 Bacteroidia bacterium | reverse complement strand
GAAAGTTATTTTTATCCATATTTCCGTTTTGATGGTTTTGCTCAGCAGCCAATCGATAAATCATGGAAGGTGGTGGAGTTGGAAAATGACTACATCAAATTGTCGGTGTTTCCCGAGATCGGAGGAAAGATTTGGGGTGCTATCGAAAAATCTACCGGGAATGAATTTATCTACAATAATTCTGTCGTGAAATTCCGGGACATCGCTATGCGTGGCGCATGGGTTTCAGGTGGTATTGAACTGAATTTTGGGGTGATAGGGCATGCCCCGACCAGCGCTACTCCTGTGGATTATGAATTGAAAGAAAATGAAGATGGCAGTGTCAGTTGCTTTGTGAGCGCCACCGAATTCCTTACCAGAACCCGTTGGGAGACGGAAATAAACCTACCTAAGGACAAAGCATATTTCACCACCAAAACAACTTGGCACAATCCGACACCACTCGTGCAGCCTTATTATCAATGGATGAATGCCGCCTATCAGGTAGAGGGCGATATGGAATTTTGCTTTCCGGGAAGCAACTGGATTGGCCATGATGGAAGCGCACACAATTGGCCAATTGATCCTGAAGGCAGAGATGTGTCATGGTACAAGAATAATAACTTTAGAGGCAGCAAGTCCAACCATGTGCTTGGAGGCATCAGCGATCACTATGCCGGTTATTGGCACGATTTGGATTTTGGGTCAGGTCATTATTCGCCGTATGGCGAAAAGTTAGGCATGAAGGTTTTTCAATGGGCACACAGCCGAACGGGAGGAATCTGGGAAGACCTGCTCACCGATACTGATGGGCAATATGTTGAATTACAGTCGGGAAGACTGTTCAATCAGGCGACTCCGCAAAGCACGAAAACTCCATTCAAACACCATGGATTTGAGCCGTATGCTACCGATGTTTTTAAAGAATATTGGTTTCCTATCCTAAAGACGAAAGGGGTGAAGCAAGCCAATCCTTATGGGATTTTCAATGTGGAAAAAACTGATGATGGACTCGTAATTTATTTTTGTCCGCTGGAGTCAACGAATGAGCAAATCAGGATTTATTCAGGAAATGAGTTGTTGGAGCAGGTCAGTGTAAGCCTTGATGTTTTAGAGACTTGGGAAAAGCCTCTAAAATCCATGGATTCTGATGCCAATTTGAAGGTGGTCTTGGGAGATAATAAACTGGTATATTCTGAAGAGCCGAAAGACAATCAACTGCACCGACCTATGGAGGCTCCTGCTGATTTTAATTGGGATACAGCTTATGGATTGTTTCTCGATGGGCAGCAATGGATCTATCAAAATAAATTTGGACAAGCATATGAAAGCTTTGAAAAATGTCTGGAAAAGGATCCATATTATGCGCCAGCACTGAACCAGTTAGCCATACTTTGTTATCGAAATGCCGATTATCAAAAGGGTTTGGAATATGCTTCAAAATCCCTTTCTATTAACACCTACGATGCTGAAGCAAATTTTAATTATGGTTTGCTCAATAAGAGATTAGGGAAATTATTGGATGCGCAGGATGGCTTTTCTGTGGCTTCGCTCACACCGTCATACAGAAATGCTGCACACATTGAGCTGGCAAAGCTTATGTTGCGCAAAGGAGATTTGCTCTCTGCCAAGAACTATGCCGCAATGATATCCAATACCAATCCGAATGATTTAGAAGGGAATAAGCTTTTGGCCGTGATCTCCAGAAAAGTAGGTGAGGACAGCGATGCATATTTGCAAAAAATAAAATCCAGCGCCAGACTCGATCATTTTGTGGATTTTGAACATTGGATTTTGAAAAAGAATGAGGCAACCAAGAAAGTCTTTTTAGAAGGCATAAAAAGTGAGTTACCTCAGGAGTTCTTTATGGAAATGGCGCTGTGGTACCAGGATGCCGGATGTGTTGAAGAGTCCATGGAATTATTGCAGCTTTCTCCACCAAATGCCCTTGTGTATTTTCAGATGGCATACCTACAAAAGGAAAATCCAACGGCTTTCCAAAAATATTTGGAGCAATCCATGCAGCAATCCCCCGATTTTGTTTTTCCATTCCGACCAGAAAATATCGCTGTCTTGAGTTGGGCGGCTGGTGAGACAGACGATTGGAAAGCCAAATACTATCTCGCTTTGCTGCAATGGAGATTGGGTCATATTGAGAAGGCAATAGCATTGTTTGATCAATGCGGCAATGCGCCGGAATATGCTCCATTTTATACAGCAAAATCTGCTCTTTTTGGCAAAGAGGAAAATTATGATGCCAAAAAGGATTTGTTGCAGGCTAATGCATTGAACCCTAATGATTGGCGAAATTCAGCTAACCTCATTGATTATTATTTGTCACTGAACCAATCAAAAGAAGCACTGGAAATTGCTGCTTCAGCATTGAAAAAATTTCCGGATAATAACGTTCTGAAATACAACTATGCCAAGTGCTTGCTGGCGGATGGACAGTATTCTGCTTGCAAAAAGGCCCTGGCCAAAACTACGATCTTACCGAGTGAAGGTGCGAGATACGGGAGATTGACCTATCGCCAGGCTTGCGTCATGGAAAGTTTGACACATTATAAAAAAGGAAAATACAGCTCGGCGATCAGCTCCATCCAGGATGCCAGACAATGGCCGGAGAATCTAGGTGTTGGCAGGCCTTATGTCGTGGACGAAAGAATAGAGGATTATTTGGAGGCAACAAGTCGGTTAAAAAGAGGCAAACAGCAACAAGCTGAAGTTCTTTTTCAAAAAGTGATTGACTTTACAGAAGATAACAAACTGAAATTTGGATCAGTGGATTACTTGTATCTGCTGTCATTGAGACAACTAAAAAATGCACCTAAAATCCATGACTATTTGGAGCAATGGAAAAATGCTGAGCCGAATGATTCAGTGCAAAAGTGGTGCAATGCCATGATTCAAGGCGATACTGAGCAGGCTCAGCAATTGGAAAACCAGATCAACACGACATCAGGAGGAACTCCATGGGATCCCCGCTATGCCGATCCGGAATTTGAGATTGTGAAAAACATAGGAAATTCCATGAAATAAAACAGTGAGTTATTTCTAATATGAGTTCGATTATCAAAGCCTCCGTCATTCCTTCGCAGGGTTGACTTGCTCACAAGTGGCTGAGAAGGAATCCCCAACGATCAGCAAAGGTGCATAAAGATTCTATCCATTGTGGTTGGAGATTCCTGATATTTTCTCCGATGCTCTACGAAAATTCAGGAATGACGTTCTGTTGATTATTGAGGTGACGTCGATAATTGAACTCAGGTTTCTGAGTTGTTTTCTGAATCATGGTCAAATCGAAGTTGTTTATTTGACCCAATAGATTTAACTTTTGGTGCTAAACCATTCTTTGAGTTAAAATAATCATGACACCCATGGCACACCCAATGTTAAAACTCTATGGATTTTTGATGTATTTTCTGGCTATAGTGGCTTTCTTTTTTGTAGGGGTCACTTATGCTGGGATCGTCGAGGCAGGCAAAGGACAAATGTTGGCAGGAGGTGCCATTGTATTGGGTTATGGGGTTATGGGTTCCTTTTTGGGATTATGCCTTGCACTTTTTCTAGCATACAGTTTAAAGAGAAAAACCATTATCAGGATCAATATCATTTTGCTGGTTTCCATCATCTCATTTTGGGCATACTATCACATCAAGTACTTAGAAAGGCAAAAGGAAAAGCAGGAACAGAATCGCCGAGAAATGGAACAGCGGAAAAAAACCAGCCCTGCCGCATCAGATGCGGTTCCTACAAAATATTCCTCATTGGATGAAATGGTGTCTTTTGCCAATATCAATAGTCCTAAACAGGTCGACACATTCATGGGCTTGGGCATGTTTTCTCCTAATATTGTCGAAGGGGAACCATTATATTTCTATGGAAATATAAACCAAGAAAAACCTCTAGACGAGCATTTACCTTATGACAGCATCACCTTTAAGCGGGATGAATACAATAATATCGCCATAGCCACCGCTCCACCTTGGCTCAATCCGGAACATCTCAAGCTGGATTATGGCATTTTTATTTTCAAGGTAAAAACTGTTTTTAGAGAATTTGTGGAGATAGAAGTAAATAGGGCAAATGGACAAACGTCATTTGTAAGCTTGTATGATGGAAATATCAGCTATTGGCCTGAGTTTATTTTAAAAGTACACAGCGTGGAATTTTTGGATGCTGAAACTCAAAAGGTAAAAATAAAACCTCTGGATCACGCAAGTGAAGTGATTGCCGACTTTAGTATTATGCAACCTGTGGCAGTTCGTCAGGATTGGTTGATGGTTGCGCTCATGGATAGTAACTATAAAAAAGTAGGGGAGGGTTGGGTGAAATGGCGCATGAACGGTCAACTGCTGTTGAGGTATTCTTTGCTGAGCTAATGGAATCAAAATGGTTTTTATATTATTTCTTCCTCAACCCATGGCCTGTTTTTCTACATATTGCTATTAATATCAAGCAGGCATATTTTTTAGAATACCTTTCTATAGACAAATGAAAACATTATATCCGCTTCATGGCATTGTTACCGTGCTAAACACACCATTTAACCATGATAATCAAATAGATTTGAATGCGCTCACGCGAAATGTAGAGGAAGCTTTGATTGCAGGAGTAGCGGGATTTTTAGTGCCTGCAATGGCATCAGAAGTTGGTAAACTATCGCATACAGAGAAGCTGGACATGGTTGGACAGGTATTACAAACAGTTGATGGAAAAGTACCGGTTTTTGTAGGAACTGCTGCCGGATCAGTTGAGGATTCTGCTAAGCTGATGAAATCATATTTGGAAATTGGGTGTCGAAATACGTTGATCCAATTGCCATTTACATCCGAAAATCAGTTCAAAAAGGATTTTGCCTACCTGGCAGATCTTGGAGCGGAGACCATCATGCTTCAGGATTGGGACGCTTCGGGGTATGGACTTTCTAATGATTTGATCATGGATTTATTTGAAACTGTTCCTGCGTTTCGATGCCTAAAAGTGGAAACCGTGCCTGCCGGAATCAAATATTCTAAAATGATTGAGTTGACTCAAGGCAAGCTCCATGTCAGCGGTGGCTGGGCTGTCTCTCAAATGCCCGAAGGTCTTCGGCGTGGCGTTCATGCCTTTATGCCGACAGGGATGCACTGGATATATGCAGCTATTTACAGGGAATTTCAGCAAGGGAAAGAAGTGGATGCAGTGAAACTATTTAATGAGATTTTACCTGTTTTGGCATTTTCAAATCAGCATCTGGATATTTCAATTCATTTTTTCAAAAGGTTATTGTGGAAACAGGGATTGTATCCAACACCAAACGTCCGTGAACCCATTCTTCCGTTTGACAATTTTCATATTCAATCGGCAGATATGTTGATTCAAAAAATCATAGAAATGGAGCATAAGATTAAAAACAAATTGAAATGAAAATTATAAAACCAGTTCATTGTAAGATTGATGTTGGCTCCAGGTTGGTATTGGCGCTATTTTTCTTGTTGCATAGCCAATTCGAAACTCAAGCACAGATACAACTAAGACCGTTGCCGGAATCAGGCTTTGAGCAGCGGATTACAGCATATGTTAATCAAATGGAACTGGTCGATACCCATGAGCACCTGATGCCTATGGAAGATTTGAAAAAATCCATGCCCATGGATTTTATGCTCCTGCTCCACCATTATGCGGATGATGACATCAAATCGGCAGGAATGGGCAAATCAGAATTTGCAGAATTGCTGACTGATAAATATTCCGTCATGAAAAAATGGGTGATTATAAAGCCATTTTGGGAGGCTTCAAAAAACACGGCTTATGGTCGGGTCGTACTACTGGCCATCAATGAACTGTTCGGCATTGGCGACCTCACAGATGAAACAGTGAAGGAAGTATCAGATAGAATAAAGGCTTCGTACAATGACCCATCTTGGTATGATTATATATTGAAAGAAAAGGCGAATATCAAGTACGCAATTATGGATGTAGGTGCGCAGCGCATGGAAGATAAGATGTTCGTGAACGTGGAGAAGTTTGATCAGTTCATAAGGGTATTTTCAAAAGATGACCTGAATGCCATCGGTAAGGCATACGATTTAAAAATAACATCGCTTGATGCCTATGAACGCACTTTAGAAAAGGCGTTTTCAGAAGCTGTCGAAAGGGGAATTGTTGGGGTGAAAACCGCACTGGCCTATCACAGGATTTTAAAATATGAGAATACGGCAAAGACGGATGCAGAAGCTGTATTTGCAAAAATGAATAAAAGTGATGCGCCATTATCCTTCGAGGAAGTAAAACCTTTGCAGGACTATATGATGCATCGGATCATTGCCCAGCTCAGAAAGTACGATATTCCCATGCAGGTCCATACCGGGCTTCATGCAGGGGATGGTAATTACATTTCTAATTCCAATCCGGCACTTTTGGCCAATTTATTTTTAGCGTATAGGGATGTTAAGTTCAGTTTGTTTCATGGATCGTACCCCTATGGTGGAGAATTGTCTGCGTTGGCAAAGGGGTTCAGAAATGTCTATCTCGATATGAGTTGGCTTTATATTATTTCACCTTCTTATGCCGAGCGGTATTTGCATGAGTGGCTGGAAACAGTTCCTGCCAATAAGATCATGGCTTTTGGTGGGGATTATCACAATGTTGAAAATGCGTATGGACACTCCCTCATGGCGAGGGCTGTGGTAGCAAAAGTACTTGTTGAAAAGGTGAAGACCGGATATTTGACCGAAACAGAGGCGATGGATGTTGCTAGAAGAATCCTTCGTGACAATGCGATTGAATTGTTTCGAATAGAGTAAGCGTGCTTTGCTGAGTAAATCTGGTTTTAATCCAAATCGTCTAAAGCGGTTTTGGCTTTTTGGCGGATGCTGTTTTCATAAGGATAATTATCGTATTCATCAATCATAGATAAATACCGCTTGGCTTCTTGAAGGTTCTGTTGTTTTATAGAGATCAAACCAAGTTGAAGGGCTGAGTTTGGGGCAAAGTACCAATCTTTTTCAAGCTGACAATCCATGGTTTTTTGATAGTATTTTATTGCATTTTGGATGTCCAAGGTCTTATGAAATAAGCGTGCAGATCGATAGAAATATTCACATTCATCCTGTTTATTGAGGTCTGATACATCTATAATTTCATGGATTTTTAAGGCATTTTCGTAGTATCCGCCGTCAGTAGCATATCTTATTTCGCAGAGCTGCCGAGAAGCGAGGTGATTGAATTTCAGCTCATGATCTGCATTTTTGTCTGCTTCGTTTTTTGCTTGGCCATTATTTCTTGCCAACTCAAAATATTTTGTAGTCTGATCAGATTCTCCATTTATCCAATGGCAAATTCCAATTTTATAATAACTGTCTTTGACCAGTTGCTTTCCGGCAAGCGCAGAAAGAAAGCGTTGATAGCTGGCAATAGCATTATCATATTGCCCTTTTTGAAGCAGCGTTTCTGCTTTTAGATAATACATTTGGGCAATAGAAAATGGCTGTGAATAATTCTGCTCAGCGTGTTGTATTACATCAAAAGCCCACTTGCTTTGTCCATTTTTTATCAAAATCGAAGCATAGGCATAATCCACCAATAGATAGCTGTTTTGTTTATGGATTTTTTGGGCTTTTTCAACTCCCTCTTTTGGAGCATTGAGCAAATAGGCTTGCATCAGAGAAATAGCCAAACCACTCTCCAGAGATAAAAAATCATGGCTTTGATATACTTTTTCCAGTTCTTTTAGTCCGGTATGCACATCACCATCTATGCCAAACATGGATAATATCCATTGGTATTTATCCGGAAAAACTCCATACAAAATATGCAGAATCCCCATGGTTTTATAGGATGGTAAAAAATCCGGATGCGCTCGAATATTGTCTTTTGCGATGTTGTAGGCCTGTTTTAGACTCCAAAATGCCGCCAGCTCCTCACCATTTTTTAATTTTAAAATAGCCCAGTACAATTTTATTTCTGATTCGATAAATTTTTTATTTGGCTCTGAAAATTGAAATGATTTGAGTTTTTTGAGCAATTGATCCTCTTGGGGTTTGCTGGCTTTGAACAGGGCTTCATCGTCTTTCAGAAATGCTTTTGTAGATGCCAGCAATACTTCCAAATAAAAGCTTTGCGGGTTTTTCGGAATGTGCTCAAGTACTTCTTGGCATGAATCAAGTTGAAAATTGAGATAGTGATGATAGGCAGTTTGAAAGTCTGAATTCGGAGGAGATTGAGCACCGGCCTTTGAGAAAGAAATAAGGGTGAGTAGAAACAAAAAAAGGCGAATACCAAGATTCGCCTTTTTTTTCAATATGTCAATATAAATAGCCACAGGCTATTTCTTTTTAGCTGCTGCTCTTCGCGGTTTTTTCTCTTCGACAACAGGAAGATCTTCGATATCTACAAATATTCTTCCGCAATGCTCACAAACAATGATTTTCTTGCGTTCTCTCACTTCTGCTTGACGCTGTGGTGGGACGATGTTGAAACAACCCCCACAAGCACTTCTCTCAATAGTAACTACACCAAGGCCGTTCCGAGCATTGTTTCTGATCTTGTTGTAAGAGTTAAGGAGTCGATCTTCAACCTTTTTTGTGGCTTTTTCACGGTTTTCCTTGAGCTTGTTTTCTTCATCCATGCTCTCAGACGTGATCATGATGAGTTCCTTTTTCTTGCTGTCAAGATCCTTTGTTCTCTCATCAAGTATTGCTTGCGTTTCAGCAATCTCTGCCTTTTTGGCTTCAATTCTCACTTCTGCTTCTTTAATGCGTTTTTCGCAGATTTGAATCTCTAAGGTTTGCAATTCTGTTTCTTTGGTAATCGCATCGTACTCCCGATTATTTCGAACATTCAGTTGCTGCTCCGCATATTTTTTTATAAGCTTATTTGCTTCTACAATAGCATTTTTGTTGTTGGATATTTGCTCATTCTGAGCATCTATTTCAGAATTGTATTTAGCAACCCGGGTTTGATACCCAACAATCTCATCTTCTAAATCTCCTACTTCTTCAGGTAGTGCCCCTCTGATTTTGACAATATCATCCAATTTGGAATCTATTTCTTGGAGTTTTTTTAGGGAATCAAGTTTTTGTGCAACAGTACTTTCCATTAATTATTATGCGTAAAATATTGGATTTGTATTCACTTCCGTTAAATGGAGTGCAATATTAGCGAATTTTTCACTTATATACTCATAAATTAGTTCTTTTGTGAATTGCTCACTTTCGTAGTGCCCAATATCTGCAATGATGATTTGCTGCTCAGCATCAAAAAACTCGTGGTATTTAAAATCCCCACTGATAAAAACATCGGCTTGTTGACTTATGGCATCCCGCAGCAGGAAGCTTCCTGCACCTCCACATAGAGCGATTTTACTGATTTTGTCTTTTACCAATGCAGTATGCCGAACCAATTTTGCACCCATGGATTTTTTGATGTATTTCATGAGTTCGCTAGCCTTTATAGGTTCAGGCAGTTCGCCGATCATTCCTGAGCCAATTTCCTTATTTGAGTTTTCAAGTTGATGAATATAATATGCGACTTCTTCATATGGATGGGAGGCAAAAAGTGCATTTAATACTTTTCTTTCTAGATGTTTTGGAAATATAAGTTCAATTCGATCTTCGGCTACATGCTCCAGTTGGTTTGTTTTGCCAATGGTTGGATTGGTGTTTTCTGTAGGAAGAAAAGTACCCGTGCCTTCAGTTCTAAAGCTGCAGTTTTTATAATTCCCAATCATTCCCGCACCTGCTTCGTGGAGTTTGGAAAGTACAGATTCTGTATTTGCTTTAGGAACAAAAATGGTGAGTTTACTAAGCGTACTTCGTTTTGTGCGAAGTATTTTAGTATTGACCAAACCAAGCTTATCAGCAATTTTCTTGTTTACGCCATGCGACATATTGTCAAGGTTGGTGTGGATAGCGAAAATGGCGACATCATTTTTGATGGCTTTAATGATCGTACGTTCTATATAATTGCTTCCGGTTATTTTTTTCAACCCACGAAACACAATCGGATGATGGGAGACAATCAAATTGCAATTTTTCTTGATGGCCTCTTCCACGATTTCTTCCGTGCAGTCCAGCGAAATCAGCACGCCTTGTAAATCCGCATTGACATCGCCGGTTATCAATCCCGAATTGTCGTATTCTTCCTGATAAGCACGTGGTGCAAGCGTCTCTAATTGTTGAAGGATGTCTTTTATTTTAGTCATAATTGTAGAACTTTGCGGCGGCTCAAAAATAATGAATTCTCTCTGCTGATCATGCCTATGTTTAGGATACTTCTTTTGCCTTTTTCATTTTTGTATAAACTGGTAACAGACCTTCGGAATTCCGTGTACGACAGCGGAAGCAAAGCATCCATGGATTTTGACCGCTTTGTAATCAGCGTGGGAAACCTTACGGTGGGAGGTACTGGTAAAACTCCTTTTGTCGAATTGTTGATTCGCGCCTTAGAGTCTAAATATAATGTTGCCGTGCTGAGCCGTGGATACAAGAGAAAGACGAAGGGATTTAAACTGGCTGATGAAAGCGATGATGCGTCTTCCCTTGGAGACGAACCGTTTCAGTATTTCATTAAATATGGCAAAAAATCCATGGTGGCAGTTGGGGAGGATCGGGCACTTGCGATTCCTCAGATTATTTCACATAACCCAAAAAATGAGATAGTCATTCTCGATGATGCATACCAACACCGCCGAGTAAAGCCACAATTAAATATTTTGTTAAACGATTATAATCGCCCATTTTATAAAGATTTAGTATTGCCTGCAGGGCGCTTGCGTGAATCGCGAAAACATGCAAATCGAGCGGATGTCATAGTCGTGACCAAATGTCCAAAGGGTCTAAATTCCATGGAAATGGAAGGCATTGAAAAACAAATCAAGAAGTATTCGCGGTCTGAAACACCGATATATTTTACAGGTATAAAATATTTGAAGCCACAAAGACTTTTTGGCAATGAAGAGTTTTCGAATAACGTATTTTTGTTTTCTGGAATCGCCAATGCAGCACCACTAGTCAAGTATGTATCTGAACAATACAATTTGATCGGGGACAAAGGATATCCGGATCATCATGCTTATTCTGAAAGCGAATTAAAATCTCTCCTGAAAAATTTTGAAGAAGTGGATGTGAAACAAAAATGTCTGCTCACAACGGAAAAGGACATGGTGCGCTTGGTAGGCTTGAAGGAAGAGGCAGGGTTTTTGCAGGATTGTCCACTTTTTTATTTGCCGATAGAATTGTATTTCTTGCGAAATGGAGATTTTTTTGCTGACAGTTTGTTAGAAGAAGTTGAAGCAGGACTACTGGAATTAAGGAATAATTAGCAATATATGTGGTTGAGGAGTGGATTAACTGTTTTATGCTCGATGATGATGTTTGGTGCCATGGCACAAAGCAATATTATTGACGACTCCACCAAGCAGGTGTATGGTCCATACACCACTTTTTTTCAAAATTTTGAGGATATAAAATACAATCGCGATGTCCTCCATAAAGTTGATTCTACAGTAGGGAACATGCACCGGTTCAGCATGGTGGAAAAGCTGCGATATAAATATCAAAACCTTGGGAATCTGGGTACGGCAATGCGTCCGGTATTTTATACACCACCGACCCAAGTAGGCATCCGATCCGGATATGATGCCTATATTCCATATTACATCACTGCAAATGACATAGAATTTTTTGATACCAAATCACCTTATACTCCCTTGGATGTAGTACTGGGTGGAAGTGGGAGGGCTGTGACCAATATCAAGCATACCAGAAACGTCACTCCCTACTGGAATGCCGGATTTCACTTCAGGAAAATCAATGCCGACAAACAGATTGCCTCTGCTGGAAAAGGCGATAATCAGACTGCATCTACTGCTTATTATATTCATAGTGATTACCAGTCACCCAATGGTAAATATCGTGGACTGATGAGTATTTCGAGGATCAATCATAAGGTGAATGAGCAAGGAGGGATTGTGATTCCGGAAGGTGATCCTATCAATTCATATTTTGATGAAGATCTTGCTGATGCAAATCTTGCTAACGCACAAAGTAAGGATTTTAGGTTAGGCCTGCATGTTTACAATCAGTATAAAGTGAGAGATGTTTTTCAGTTGTATCATTCTATGGAATATATCGAAAATCGGAATTTCTACACAGATGATCCGCTTGGCACAGATGCAGACTTTTATGAACAAATATTAATTAACGAAGATTCTACCACAGATCAGTCACAGACAAATCAGTTTATCAATGAGTTTGGTTTGAAGGGGGATCTTTCCAATATGTTTTACGACTTTTTTATAAAATTTAGAAATGTAAAATATTTCACCAATTACTTGCCGGGGGAAAAACGCTATTTTGAAAATTCCGGTGGATTCAATCTTCGATATGATTTTGATTCACTGCAAAACATAACTGCTAGTGGAGAATACATTTTGGGAGGATATTATAGGTTTGGCGGAGCATATTTCATGAAATTTTTCACAGTGGAATACTGGCGGACACAGTCCAGACCTGCCATTATTGAGGATGACTATTTTGGGAACCATATAGAATGGAGCAATAATTTTGCAACTCCTGCCTCAGATTTGCTTAAGGGGAGTCTGATTTATAGAAATAATTTTTTCAGGTTAGAGCCATTTGCTTCTGTGACCAACGTGAAAAACAATATTTATTATGATTATGATATGAAACCTGCTCAAGCTTCAGGCTCAGCTCAGTTGCTCAGCTTTGGAGCCAATCTGGATTTTAAACTTGGTAAAAATGTGTTCTGGGAAAACGAAGCCATTTACACAAAAGTTACAGGAGCACAAGAGGCCGTTAATTCATTTAGAATCCCGGATATTTTCGTCAATTCAAAATTGTACTATGGAGGATGGTGGTTTGATAAAAAAATATATATGATGTTTGGCGTTGACTCCCATTATCAGAGTGAATTTTTTGCCCCAGCCTATAATCCAACGGTTCAGCAATTTTATTTACAGGATGACTTTATCATCCCTTCTGCTTTAAAAGCTGATGCGTTTCTGGAATTCAGTATAGACCTTCTTTCCGTATTCTTAAAATTTGAGTACGTCAACCAACCGTCGAGCAATGGATATTTCACACATCCATACTACATCGGGCAGCCACGTATTTTTGATGCAGGAGTGCGATGGATGTTTTTTGACTAGCCGGCTTCTGACAAAAAACCTTCCGACTGCTCAAGCTTTAGGTATGTGTAGGAATATAAAATAGATAAAAAGCTTCCAAAATCCATGGTTTGAAAGCTGGTAGCATGAACTGAGGATTCCCCTTAAATCCCAGCAGTCAGCTTAGGTTTTTTGCTTTTTCTTTTTGGCAGCAGGGAATAACACATTGTTGAGTATCAATCGATAACCAGCAGAATTTGGGTGTAAATTTAAATCAGTAGGCTCTTCACCTACGCGATGTTGATAGTCTTCTGGATCGTGCCCTCCATAAAAAGTCCAAAACCCTTTCCCCATGACTCCATGCAGGTATTTTGCTTCTGAAATTCCATTGGTTTCACCCATGACCACAACGTCCGATTTCACGAGCCGATCTTTATAACCAGTAGTTTGTCCCATGAATCCATGGATAATTTTTTCATGATTTTGTGTGAGCATGGTAGGGATGGGGTCCCATTTGGCCGAGAATTCAAAAAGAGTAAAAAAATCATTGTTTTGTGTGAGGCCACGGGAATTTGGCTCATTATCTATATCCGAATATTCATACTCAAGGGGGTTCATTTTAAGCTTAAAATCTTTGAAGGCAAATGTTTTGGAATAATCCAGTTTCTTTTGTGCGTCAGGATCTGGAGGGTCTCCATCATACACCGAGCTAACTATATCGACACCTTCTGCTGCCAAGGCAATATCGTAAGTGTCAGTGGCAGAGCACATCGCAAATAGAAATCCACCACCAGCTACATAGGTCTGTATCTTTTTAGCGACGGCCAATTTTAGTTCAGAAACCTTGTCAAATCCATGCTTTCTGGCCGATTCCTTAAATTCCATTTTTTGCTGTCGGTACCATGGAAAATTGGCATATGAGCCCTCAAATTTTCCAAATTGTCCGGTGAAGTCTTCATGATGTAAATGCAGCCAATCAAATTTTGGCAATTCATCGTACATCACCTCATCGTCAAAAATGACCGCATATGGAATTTCGGCATAAGTAAGAACCAAGGTTACCGCATCATCCCATGGCAACGCACTTTTTGGGGAATATACTGCAATCTTAGGCGCTTTTTCCAATTTCATCACATCGGTATTTGAAGCAGGATTGGCAATTTTTGCCAAGATTTGGTTTTGCTCTGCATCTGAGATAATGGTATAGCTGACCCCGCGGATGATCAGTTCGTTTTCTATTTTTTGGAAATAATCCATCATAAAACTGCCGCCTTTATAGTTTAAAAGCCAGTCCACTTCAACCCCTTGCTCTATTGCCCAATAGGAAATCCCATAGGCTTTCAGGTGATTGGCTTGCGTTTCGTCCATACTGATAAAAATGGTATTGGCGTATAGTTTGGACCCGAAAAATAGGAGAACGACTAGAACTATATTAAAGCATGATCGCATTTTAAAATCTTTTTTGACCGATGATGTACGTATAACGAAACTAAAATAATAATGGTTAAATAAACCAAGTCCTTATTTTAATTTTATACAAATTCGAAAGTATGAATTTACAAGAAAATTTTAGAGAAGGCGCAAAATCCATCAAATCAAATATGCTAAGGACGGTGTTGACGGCATCGATTATCGCTATTGGCATAACCTCACTGGTAGGAATTCTTACCGCAATTGATGGTATAAAATCCTCTATAGATACCAGTTTTTCAAGTTTAGGTTCCAATTCATTTGATATTCGGCGCAAACGACCCGACCGTACCGTACAGGAAGGAAAGGAACAAAAGCAATATCCACTATTGAAAAAGGATGAAGTACAGGAGTTTAAAGAAAGGTTTACAGAAGGGACAACTACGGTGCATTTAGGTGTTTCCGGTTCGGCGGAGATCAAAAGGCTATCCAAAAAGACCACGCCTAATTTTACCGTTCAGGGAATAGATGAGAACTATATGGTCTCGAAAAATTACAATATTGAAAATGGAAGAAATTTCACTCAGCTCGATATCCAGAATGGGGCCAACTATGTGCTGATTGGCAGCGAAGTTGTGAGCAATCTGTTTGAAGGGGCTGATCCTATCAATAAGAAGATTTCTTTTTATGGAAATCAGTTTATAGTGATCGGGGTGTTGGAAAAAAAAGGTGGGTTTGGTGGAAATACCTCTGCCGACAGGACGGTGTTTATTCCAATAAAAAATGCTATTCGAGTGGCAAGAAGGGGTTATTTGGATTTTAGAATCACGGTGAGTGTGAAAGATATGACTAAGATGGAGCACTCCATTGGTGAGGCGACCAGTCTAATGCGTAAGATCCGTAGGGATCCAATAGGAGCTGAAGAATCTTTTGATATAGAAGCCAATAAAACACTTGAGGAGGAACTAGATCAAATGACTTCTTACCTACGCATCGGTGGATTTTCCATTGGATTTATCACACTTATCGGGGCATCTATTGGGCTGATGAATATTATGCTTGTTTCAGTCACGGAGCGCACACGCGAAATTGGAGTTCGCAAAGCACTTGGTGCAACGCCAATTAAAATTAGACTTCAATTCTTGATTGAAGCGATTTTGATTTGTATTTTGGGAGGACTCGCCGGAGTTGTTCTGGGATTGGCTATTGGTAATGTGGTGGCAAACCTGATCAAGGCTGGGAACTTTGTGGCGCCATGGCAATGGGTTTTTCTAGGTTTTGGGGTGTGCATGGTCGTGGGACTGATATCAGGCTACTATCCTGCCTACAAAGCCTCTAAGCTCGACCCTATTGATGCACTGAGGTATGAGTAGGTATGACAATGAAAACAGTGAGAAAAGGCTCTAAAATCCATGGATTTTAGAGCCTTTTCTTTAAAAGGTACAAGGATTGTAAAACAAAAAGCCTGCCATTCAAAGAACAGCAGGCTTTCAACCTAGGTTTTGTTTTCGGTTAACAGAGGTCTTCGAATACACCGGCCAGATGCTCGCCGATCATCTCAGCAGACCTGCCTTCGATATGGTGTCTCTCTACGAAATGCACCAATTCCCCATCTTTAAACAAAGCGATGGACGGTGACGAAGGAGGGTAAGGAAGTGTAAATTCCCTTGCTTTGGCAGTGGCTTCCTGATCTACGCCGGCAAAAACTGTTGCGAGATTTGATGGTTTTTTTGAGGCTTTTTGAACAGCCAATGCCACTCCGGGTCGGGCCGTGCCGGCAGCACATCCACAAACGGAATTAATTACCAATAGGGTAGTGCCTTTTTTATCTTTTAGGTGGCTTTCTACTTCTGCTGCACTTTTGAGTTCGTCAAAACCGATGCTTGTCAATTCTGCCCGCATAGGGCTTACCAATTCTTCTGGATACATGATGGTATAATTATAATGTGATAAATTTATTTCCTTGTTTTTTATATAAAACCCAATTCGAGTTTTGCTGCTTCCGACATCATGTCGGCACTGTACGGGGGCTCAAATGTCATTTCTACCTGTACGTCGTTTACGTCCTTGATCATTTTGACCTTTGTTTCCACCTCGCTGGGGATGGATTCCGCAGCCGGGCACGCCGGCGATGTCAGCGTCATTTTGATATAGACATTATTTACCGGGAAAACGGATACTTCATAAATAAGTCCTAGTTCGTAAATATCAACAGGAATCTCAGGGTCATAAACGGTTTTTATGGCGTCCATCACCTGGTCCCGCAATGTTTTTTCTGCTTGTACTGTTTCCATAAGCTTTTATATGCCCAGGCATATAACTTCATTTGTTTGATCATGGCAAGGAGTCCGTTGGATCGTTGTGATCCTATCAGATTGCCCATGCCAATTTTTTCTATAAAATAAAGATCCGCTTGTAAAATGTCGTCTACCTTTTGTCCAGACATTACCCTTATCAACAAGCTGATCAACCCTTTTGTTATTTCTGTATTACTGTCAGCATTATAAACTACCCGATTGCCTTCCAACTCAGCGGTCAGCCAAACTGTGGACTGGCATCCTTTGATGATATTCGATTCCACTTTGTGCTGGTCATCAAGCGTCGGTAATTTTTGCCCCAGTTCCATGATGTAGAAAATCGTACTTTCCTTGTCGTCCAAGAAGGAAAAATCATCAATGATTTCGTCCTGAATTTCAGTCATCGTTGGTATATTATCCTTTATCTCCATTTAGCTACAATTTGTTTTAACCCCTCGATACAAGCATCTACTTCTTCCAATGTATTGTAAATGGAAAATGAAATTCGTACCGTTCCCTCAATGCCAAATCGCTGCATCAACGGCTGGGTGCAATGGTGGCCGGTTCTTACGGCAATACCTTTGGCATCGAGCATCATGCCAATATCGAAATGGTGCAAACCTTCCAATACAAAAGATACCACACCGATTTTTTGTTTTGCTTCGCCAATTATCCTCAGACCGGGGATTTCTTTCAATCTCTTTGTTGTTTCATCCAACAAGGATTGTTCATACGCCAAAATATCTTTTTTGCTGCCCAGTTGGTTGACAAATTTGATGGCTGCATCAAAAGCCACTACATCAGCAATATTTGGAGTGCCAGCCTCAAATTTGTATGGGAGCTCGGCGAAGGTGGTTTTTTCAAATGTCACTTCTTTGATCATTTCTCCACCGCCTTGGTACGGATTCATGGATTCTAATAGCTTTCTCTTGCCATAAAGCACGCCAACTCCCGTAGGGCCATAGAGCTTGTGGGCAGAGAAGGCATAGAAATCACAATCCAATTCCTGCACGTCAACTTCCACATGGGCTACAGCCTGTGCACCATCAAGCAGTACAACAGCCCCAGCTTCATGGGAAATCTGCACTATTTCCTTGACGGGATTGATCGTTCCCAATGCATTGGAAATGTGGTTGACGGAAACGATTTTCGTCTTGTCAGAAACCAATTTTCTAAATGCATCCATATCCAGATCACCCTGATCATCAATTGGGATCACTTTGAGTACTGCGCCTTTTTCATCACAAACCAACTGCCACGGAACGATATTAGAATGATGTTCTAAAGTGGAAATAATTACTTCATCGCCTGCATTCAGAAATTTTCTACCATAAGCATTGGCGACCAAATTGATCCCTGCCGTAGTACCAGAGGTGAAAATCACTTCCTCGACTTCCTTAGCGTTGATGAATTGCTGAACAGTACTGCGTGTGCGTTCAAAGTCGGCAGTGGCCTTTTCCGCCAAAGCGTGAATCCCTCTATGGATATTGGCATTATTATTTTCGTAGTAATCTGAGAGCGCACGGATTACAGAATCAGGCTTTTGTGTGGTAGCCGCATTATCAAAATAAACCAGTTGTTTTCCATGAACCTGTTGGTCGAGAATTGGAAACCTTTGGCGTATAGATGATACGTCGAACGCAGTGTCAATATTTGCCGATACCTGTGTCATGCCTAATCTAATCGTTTTGAAATCTCCTCATTGATAAAATTATGGAGAAAACTTATATTTATTTTGTCGAGAACGTCATTGACAAATGCATGCAGCAGCATGGCGGTAGCACTGGATTTGCTCACACCTCTGGATCGCAGATAAAAAAGTTGCTCTTCATCCAGCTGACCTGTGGTGCAGCCATGCGAACAACTAACATCATCTGCCCAAATCTCCAATTGAGGTTTGGTATTGATAGATGCGGTATCTGTCAATAAAATGTTTTTATTCGACTGGAAAGCATTGGTTTTTTGTGCGTCCTGTCGAACAAATATTTTTCCATTAAAAACTCCTTTGGCTTTGTCGTCCAAAATGCCCTTATAAATTTCATTGCTGTAGCATTTCGGCATTTTGTGGTCCACATTGGTGTGGTTGTCCACATGGCCATTGTCACGAACGACGTACAAGCCAAACATGTGCGCTTCGCAATTTTCATCTTCCAGGGCAAAATTCAGGTTGTTGCGGATGAGCTTTCCTTCTAACGTTAAGGTATAAGTTTGTGCCTTGCTGTCCCGATCTTGAGAGATAAAGGTATTGTCTACATGATAGGACTTGTCGTGCTGATGCTGCAACTTATAACCATTGAAATTAGCATTGGCTCCTACCACTATTTCAGAAACATGATTGGAAAAATGTGCCGAATCTCCATGAGAAGTATGTGACTCGATGATGCTGACTTCTGCACCTTGTTCTACTAAAATTAAATTTCTGGATTGTGAAATACTGTTATTTCCATCCGTGCTATAATGCAAAAGAACTGGCCGCTCAATTTTAGTGTTTTTTGTCACTTTTATAAAAACGCCCTCATACGAAAAAGCAGTATTCAGTGCAGTGAAAGGGTCTTTTTGCACATTTGCATACTTTCCAAAATGTGCCTTTACTTCTTCCGGATACTTGTTAGTAGCTTCCTCCAAGGTCATTATTTCAATCGCATCCAACTCGGTATGCGTCAAAGAATCCTTTTGTACCACACCATTATCTATAAAGACATGTATGGCGTCGGAGTCATAAAAAAGGGGTTTATTTCCATGAACTGCATCTATCGCCACAGGTGTTGCGGAAAAGTCAAAAGTCTTTTCCAACGCCCGCGCAATTTGAGTATATCGGTACTCTTCATCCTTTGGTTTTGGGAAACCATTTTTTGCAAATGCCTCAAAAGCCTCGGTTCTCAACTCGTGCCAATTGCTTTTGGTGGCGCCGTTCAAGCTTGTTTCGAAGGTTTTGAAATTATGTTTTAACTGGTCAATCATTCAGCTATGTTTTTTTATAACAGTTAAAATCAATTATGAAATGGTAGCATCAACTTCTTCTTTGATCCAGTCGTATCCTTTGTCTTCCAATTCTAAAGCGAGGCTTTTATCCCCCGACTTCACAATCTGCCCATTGTACAATACGTGCACGAAATCAGGCACAATATGATCGAGCAATCGCTGGTAATGCGTCACCAATATGGTGGCATTGTCAGGTGATTTCAGTTTGTTCACACCATTGGCAACAATTCTGAGTGCATCAATGTCTAGGCCAGAATCTGTTTCGTCAAGGATAGAAAGTTTTGGTTCCAATACCGCCATCTGAAAAATCTCATTTCTCTTTTTCTCTCCTCCAGAGAAGCCTTCGTTGAGCGATCTGTTGATTAGCTTCTGGTCGATTTCTACCAGTGCCATTTTTTCTTTCATCAGTTTCAGAAAGTTAACGGCATCTAGTGGCTCCAAACCTTTGTATTCCCTTGTTTGGTTTAGTGCAGTGCGCAGAAAATTATTAGAGCTTACGCCCGGTATTTCCACGGGATATTGAAATGCGAGAAATAGACCTTCATGGGCGCGGTCTTCCGGAGCCAAGTCCAAGATGTCCTTGCCCAAAAAAGTAACTTCGCCTTCTGTTACTTCATATTCTTCCCTACCTGCAAGTACAGATGCGAGCGTGCTTTTTCCTGAACCGTTTGGGCCCATAATGGCATGGACTTCACCTGCTTTCACTTCCAGATTTATACCTTTCAATATTTGCTGACCTTCTATTTCAGCATGTAAATTTTTTATGCTTAACATGAAATTATATTTAATTTTTTGATTCTATCCTACACTACCTTCCAATGTTAGAGCCAGAAGTTTCTGAGCCTCTACAGCAAACTCCATCGGCAATTTATTGAGCACCTCTTTGGCATATCCATTGACGATTAGCGCGATGGCATTTTCTGTATCGATACCACGTTGATTGCAATAAAAAATCTGATCTTCACCGATTTTTGAAGTTGTTGCCTCATGTTCTACTTTGGCAGTGCTGTTGTCGATTTCTATATATGGAAATGTATGGGCTCCACAAGTATCGCCCATCAAGAGTGAATCGCATTGCGAAAAATTCCGCGCATTTCCTGCTCTTTTATGTATTTTCACCAATCCTCTGTAGCTGTTCTGGCTTTTACCTGCAGAGATTCCTTTGGAGATAATCGTACTTTTGGTGTTTTTCCCCAGATGGATCATCTTGGTGCCGGTGTCTGCCTGCTGGTAATTATTTGTGACTGCTACGGAATAAAATTCCCCAACGGAATAATCTCCTTTCAAAATACAGCTTGGATATTTCCAAGTGATGGCCGATCCTGTTTCTACCTGTGTCCAGGAAATTTTGGAATAGTCACCCTTGCAAAGTCCTCTTTTGGTTACGAAGTTATATACCCCACCAACTCCGTTTTTATCGCCGGGATACCAATTTTGTACCGTTGAATATTTCACTTCTGCTTTTGCCTCTGCATAGATTTCTACCACAGCGGCGTGCAACTGATTTTCATCTCTTGACGGAGCTGTGCAACCTTCCAGATAGCTAACGTAAGATTCGTCTTCTGCCACGATGAGCGTGCGTTCAAACTGTCCGGTTCCGGATGCATTGATCCTGAAATAGGTAGATAATTCCATGGGGCAGCGAACGCCCTTTGGTATATAGCAAAATGAACCATCGCTAAAAACTGCTGAGTTCAACGCAGCATAATAGTTGTCGGTCATGGGTACCACAGAGCCGAGGTATTTTTTGATCAGCTCGGGATGCTCACGCACTGCCTCGCTAAATGAGCAGAAAATGATGCCCAGCTTACCGAGTGTTTTAGTAAAGGTGGTCTTGACAGATACGCTGTCGATCACGGCATCTACCGCCACACCGGAAAGGCGCTTTTGCTCTTCGAGCGAAATGCCCAATTTCTTGAAAGTCTCCAACAAGTCAGGATCTACTTCGTCGAGACTTGCCAATTCCGGTTTTTTCTTGGGAGCAGAATAATATATGATATCTTGAAAATCGATCTTAGGATGGTGCACATTGGCCCACTCTGGTTCTTCCAAAGTAATCCAATGACGGTATGCCTTCAGTCTCCATTCCAACATCCATTCAGGCTCCTCCTTTTTGGCAGAAATAAACCTGACAATGTCTTCATTGATACCCTTTGGGGCAGAATCATTTTCAATGAGTGTTTCAAATCCATACTTGTATTCGGAGGATGTAAAATCTTCTAATATTTGATTATCGCTGCTCATTCCACACTTATTTAGACTGATTATAAACTGCAAAAATACAACAGAAATTGCAAAGAATTGTTTTGTGAGGAGATAATTTTAAATCTAGCTGTGTAATCGCAATTACATGACATTAATGTAATTGCGAACATTAGCATTTTGTAGAGGAATTTAACTTATATTGCACATAGGCCATTGCATTTTTTAGCAGTTGTAGTGGTTAAATTCATTGGTGACTAAAATTATGGAAAAGGAACAGATTAGACATCTGTTGATAAAAATATCTCAAAAGGATGAGGCAGCCTTTAAGTTGCTTTTTGAGAGTTATTATCCGAAGCTGATACAGATATCGTTGGCGTTTGTTCCCGGGGTAATAGCTGCTCAAGAAGTCGTTTCTGATGTTTTTTACAAATTGCTGAAAAATCCTCAATCGCTAATAAAAATCAAAGACTTTGATAACTACGTCTTTCTGGCCGTAAAGAATCAGTCTTATACTTTTTTGAAAAAAAACAGGCGAAAATCCATGATGGAATCTGTTGAAGGGAAAGCAGATTATATTTTGCCTGAACTTAAAAACCCGGAGAGTTCGCTGCTCTCTGAAGAGCTATTTCAACTGGTTGAGAAAGTCGTGAAATCGCTCCCGCCAAAGAGAAAAGTGATTTTTCAATTGATCAAAGAAGAAAGGAAGAAGTACCGTGAGGTGGCTGAAATATTGGATATTTCCATCAAAACAGTTGAATTACAAATGTCCCTTGCCTTAAAACAACTTCGAAAATCCGTCAATGAATACCATGAATCGAAAGATATAAAGATTAGAAAGATCAGTGGAGGCAATGGGTTGCTTTTTATTTTATTCCTGATTTTTTGTGGCTTCATATAGGGTAGATACTTTTTGGTAAGTCTTTAATTATGTGAAAAGTTAAAATTTCACTGAAGATGGAGGAAGATATTGA
>JAUHYU010000165.1 GCA_030426345.1 Bacteroidia bacterium | reverse complement strand
TTGCTTGCTATTCGCCATGGAAATAGATGCCTTTTCGCAACATTCGATGCCCCCACCCAAGAATGGAAATGTGTATGTTATCGCCCACCGGGGAGCACATCTTGGCATTCCAGAAAACTCACTTGCAGCCTATCAAAAAGCAATTGATCTTGGATGCGATTTTGTTGAAATAGATGTGCGTACGACTAAAGATGGAGAGATCGTTAGCATTCATAATCCTACAATAGATCATTATGTTATTGGAAAAACAGGAAAAGTAAGTAACATGACCCTTGCCGAATTGAAAGCTTTGGATATTGGAGAAAAAATTGGTGGAGAATGGAAGAATACCCACATCCCTACATTTGAAGAAATCCTGGAATTGTGCCATGGAAAAATTGGCATTTATCTAGACCTAAAAGCCGCTGACCCTGCTATCTTAATTAAGATGATCAAGAAGTATAAAATGGAGCGACAAATCATTTGGTACATTTCTGCATCCAACAAAAGGACCATCATGGAAATTCAACGGATTTGTCCCGAATGCTTGGTAATGCCCGATCCGGGTGCGCATCAAAATATCGATAAAGTCGCCGCTACTTTCCGGCCGGAAATTCTTGCCAGTGATATGAGCCAGTTGTCAAAGTCATTTGTAGAAAAAGCACATAAAAACCATGCTATGGTCTTTGTAGATGAAAGTGAAGATGATCTTGATAAACTAAAAGCAGAATGGAATAAAATAATTGATTGGGGAACAGACGGAATCCAAACTGATCAGCCAGAATTATTGATACAATTTTTATCCAATTTTAAAAAATAAATATGAGTAGCCTCAAAAACTTGGGCAGGGTTTTAAAAATCGCAGCAATAGTTTTATCCATATTTATTGCGGTCATGGTCATTTTAAACATTGGCCCTCCGCTTTGGAAAAAGAAGATCACGTATCCTATTTTAGAAAAAGAACGTGCCGACCTTTGGAAAAGATACAAGAAACCTCCTTCGCTGATTCCGCAAACTTCATATCAGGGATTGATGCATTCGCACTCATATCGCTCACATGATAGTGGTGGCACCTTGCCGGAAATTCTCGATGCCGCCAAAGAAGCAAAGCTCGATTTTATATTTCTTTCAGATCATCCCCATGGAAAAATAGACAGTTTTCCTCGCGGATACCATGGATTCTACGATGACCTCATCATAGAGAATGGCACCGAGTCGAGCAATGGTCTGATGGTGCAACCCTTTGACAGCGTTATTCTGGATTGGAATTTACCGTTTGACACCTTAATCCATCAGGTCGTTTCGAATGGAGGGCTAGTGACTTACGTGCATACCGAAAAGCCTCATCCATGGAAAAATCCGGATTATCAAGCTATGGAAATTTATAACATTCACACGGACTTGCTCGATGAAGAGGGCATTTTGCCATTTTTCTTAAATGCCCTCATCACTGGAAGTAAATTCCGCCATTGGGGTTTTAGAGAATTGTACGATGAGCAAACAGCAATTCTTGCCAACTGGGATTCTCTGAACTTGAACAGAAGAATCGTTGGCATTGGTGCTGTAGATGCCCACAACAACAATGGCTTTAAGGCTCGATATCTGGAAGATGGACAAGTAGAATGGCGCGGCCCAAACAATGATTTAATCTCCATCAAAAAGCCAAATCTATTCGATAAAATGCTTTTAGGAGATCCTGATAAATATGGATGGAACTTCAAATGGGCTATGGATCCATATTTCAATTCTTTCAATTTTGTAAACAACCATGTCTTTTGCGACACATTTTCAAATATCAATATCAAAGAAAACATCATCAAGGGCCACGTCTTAGTTGCTTTTGAAAGCCTAGCTCCGGCTAAGGGTTTTCAGTATTTTTCTGTTAATGAAAAAGTTGGCATCTCGGCTATCGTGGGCGATTCGGTAGCAGTAGCAGACGCCAATCAACTGAAAGCGGTTTCTCCGTTTCCGGTAAAATTCCAACTATTCTTGAATGGAAAACTGATCGATGAAAGCGAAGAAAGTTATCAATACAATTTTGATATAAACCACCAAAAAGGAAATTATAGATTAGTTGCCAGCTTGCCATTTGACAATAAATGGACAACCTGGGTGCTGACCAATCCTATATATATTTATTAGGTTATTATGGGTGAAAAAGCCTCTAAAATCCATGGAAGAAAGATAGTTAGATACAGCCTAATAACGTTAGCTGCGCTTTTGATCGCAGTATACTTCTACCTGATTTATCCTCTTTGGGGAATGCCCTTTAACGCGCAACGACATGGCAATCCACCCCTTACGCCAGCATGGGCTTTAGAGTGTTGGCTTTGGGAAGATGATGTCAACACCTCAGCCTATGTCGATGAATTATTGGAGGGGTATGCCAAACATGACATTCCAGTCCGCACTATTTTAATCGATAGCCCTTGGAGTTATAGATACAATGATTTTGATATCGATACGGTGCTTTATCCCAATCCGGGAAAATGGTTTCCCTCGCTTGAAGAAAAAGGCTATCGGGTAGTATTGTGGATGACCTCCATGGTCAACAGTTACAACAAAGGATTGCAACTGGAAAACTCACCCGAGTGGCATGAAGAAGCCAAGCAAAATGGATATTTAGCTGGTGGTGAAAAACAAAACAAATGGTGGAAAGGAAAGGGAGGCTTTATCGATTACACCAACCCTGCTGCGATGGCATGGTGGCGCAATATGCAGCAGCGACTTTTTGATCTCGGCATTGATGGTTGGAAACTCGATGGCACAGCGACACTTTTCTGGAGTCAGCTTGGGCCAGTTCCTTCTTTTTATAAAAAAACCAACAACGGCTGGATGACTACCCGCAAGTACATGGATCATTACTATCGAGATGAATACAAACATGGGCTTTCACAAAAGCCGGATTTCATCACGCTCGTCAGGCCGTTGGATCGCAGCTTTCACCCGGAAGGATTCGCGCCAATGGATGCAGCACCTGTCACATGGGTTGGCGATCAAAAGCACGAATGGGTTACAAAAGAAATGTTGGAAGAAAATAAAGACAAGAAAACCGACATCGCCTTAGATGGCATCCAAGGTTTTGAATCGGCCATCGAAAGCATTCTGAAAAGTGCAGAAATGGGCTACAGCGTCATTGGTTCAGATGTAGCCGGATTTTCAGGAGGTACTATTCCGCCAAGGTTATACATTCGTTGGGCACAATTTTCGGCATTTTGTGGATTGTTCTTAAACGGTGGTCATGGAGAGCGAAGGCTTTGGAAACGCAGCGAACAAGAGCTTGAGATCATCAGGGAATATTCGTGGCTACATACCGAACTGGTGCCTTATATGTATCATTATGTGGTTAGAGCAAATGAGGGCGGAACAAGGCTACAACGCCCAATTGACGGAAAACACCATTATATGTTCGGCGATCACTTGCTGATAGCTCCGATCTATCAGGACGATCAGAACTTGGAAGTCCAACTTCCAAAAGGCAAATGGAGATATTGGTTTGACGATAGTAAAACCATCGAAGGACCGACAACATATTCGCAGGACTTTGCTTTGGACAAATATCCCGTTTTCATCAAAGAAGGCGCCATCATTCCTATGAATATCGAACGTTCATACACTGGCATCGGAACGGAAGAAGATCATGGATTTTTGACCCTTTTGATCTATCCGGATCGTGAAGGTTCATTCGAGGTGTTTCGGGAAAAAGATGCAAGCACCAATGTATCTTACCAGTTGAAGGATCAACTTTTGACTGTAAATCTTGAAGAAAAAAGAGTTCCGCACATCCTCAAAATATCCATGGAAAAACAACCGAAAAAAATAACTCTAGATGGCATTACCTTGGAAGAGGGAGTTAATTTCACATATGATAAAAAATCCAAAAAACTTTCTATCAGAACAGCAGACTACATCGAGGGTAATTACCAAATAAGCCTATAAAATCCATGAAATTTATCAAAATAGCATTTTCAATCATCGGTGTAATTGTACTGTCAATAGTACTATTCATCGGTGGATTGTATTTGAAATACCAGAGCGTAGTTGGCGAAACGCCCCAGGGAATGCCTGCGGCACTGGCTGCCGAATTTCCGCTTTCCGCACAAGTCAATCCATTTATCGGCACGGGTGGCATACCGTGGACATGCGCTTACAATTATCC
>JAUHYU010000082.1 GCA_030426345.1 Bacteroidia bacterium | reverse complement strand
TTTTTTATCTTCATGATTCGAGGCAATAACCTGCCCATCTTCCTCATTCTTTTCTGGGGTGCTCAAAGCTGTTACGGTATCTTCATTTGGCATTGCCTTTTTGCTTTGGGCAATTTCAGTGGTATTGTTCCAATCCATTAAATAATATATGCTAAATGAAAAAATACCGAGCAGCAATAGCGTTGCTGCCACTTTCCAAAGATTAAAGTTGTTGCGATTTTTAGACCTAGAACCAACTATGGCACTCAAGGATTTCAAATCCGCATTTATCTCTTCAGCAGACAACTGGGACAAGCCAGCGTAAGCCTCATTTTCAAATTCATTGTCCAGCAAATGCTTTTCAAAATCATGCTGTTCTCTCGCACTCATCTGACCGTTGCGGTATCTATGGAAATCTTCCTGTTTGGCAATATGTTTTTTACTTTTAGCCATTTTGCTCCATGCAAATCTTTAAATTCCTTTTTCCATTTTGAATATAACTCTTCACTTTTTTTAGTTCCAGTTGCAATTGATCTGAAATCTCCTGATAGCATTTTTCATCAAGATAAAACAAGCTGACACATTTTTTTTGTTCAGTTTTCAACTGATCGATACATTTTTTCATCTTGTCCAAATTCTTTTCCAACGCCTCCTCATTATTAGGATGCAGCTCAAAGCAATTTTCCATAAACTCTTCTTGTTCTTTCCATAGTTTTCCTTCCCGTTCCAATTTTGACTTTTGAGCACGTAACTGCATTAGACAATGGTTTTTGCTCATGACATGTAACCAAGGCTTGAAATTTTCCACTTCCCTTTTCGGGAGTTCAACCATCAATTTTTCAAAAATTTGCATTGTTGCATCCTGACTCAATTCTCGATCTTTTAGGTATTTCAAACAAACCCCATAGACCAAGTGGATATAGCGATCAAACAGTTTCCCAAGATATTCGAGATCTCCCGTAGATTGAAAGCGATGGATCAATCCATCGTCTGACTCATTATCATTCTGTGAAGACCTAAAAAACATCGAGAGAGTTTTGTTTTATAACTACTGAAAACACCAATAGTGGAAATTTCAAAAAAAATTTATGGAATACAAGAATGTGCTGCATCCTGTTGGAAATAAATGTCAAACTAAATTTTTAATCCCATGAATAGGACCACAGTATTTTTAGCATTCATCTTATTGGCAAGTACTACATTTGCAGATGCCATTTCCATCAAAGGAACGATCACCAATTTAGAAAATGGAACGCCAATCCCAGGCGCAATGATCACCGAAAAAGGAACAACGAACAGCTCTGTCAGCGATTCAGAGGGTAAGTATAAAATCATCGTATCCTCCGAATCTGCTATGTTAATGATTTCTAGTTCTGGTTTTACGACCGAAGAAATAAGGGTAGGCCAAAAGCAGGTCATCGACGTAAAAATGACCCCGGAATCCATGATACTGATAGAGGTTGCCGATGAAGTAGAGCTTGACCTTGACGCAGAAATGGAGCAGACTTTTGTCAGGGCATCAAAAAAGGAAAACAAAGCCGTGATGGGCACTTCATATGCCCCGATGGCAAGTTACGAAATGGCCGACTATGTCACGCCAGAGGGTTATGCCACCATTCTTGAAAATGAATTCCTAAAAGCCGTCAAAAATCCATTGTCTACTTTCTCCATCGACGTAGACGTCGCATCATACGCCAACATCCGCAGGTTTATCAACAATGGGCAAAAGCCCCCAATCGATGCTGTGCGCATCGAAGAAATGATCAATTATTTCAATTATGAATATGCCCAACCTAAAGATGACGACCCGTTTTCCATCAATATGGAAATGGCTTCCTGCCCATGGAACCAAGCTCATAAATTGGTACACATTGGGCTGCAAGGCAAAGATATCCCAACAGACAATCTGCCGCCTTCCAACCTAGTATTCTTGATTGATGTATCTGGTTCGATGCAAAGCCAACAAAAACTCCCCTTGTTAAAATCTGCCTTTAAAATGCTCGTAGAAAAAATGCGAGATGAAGACCGAGTGGCGATTGTAGTATATGCTGGAGCAGCAGGCATGGTCTTGCCATCAACTGCGGGTAGCAAGAAAAATGTAATCATGGACGCGCTTGATAAACTAACCGCTGGTGGATCAACTGCGGGCGGTGCAGGAATAAAACTAGCGTACGATGTAGCTCTGGAAAATTTCGTAAAAGACGGAAATAATCGAATTATTTTAGCTACAGATGGCGACTTTAATATTGGTGCGTCAAGCAATGCCGAAATGGAAAGGTTGATAGAAAACAAGCGTGATGAAGGAGTTTTCCTAACTGTTGTGGGATTTGGTATGGGCAATTATAAAGATGATAAAATGGAAATCCTTGCAGACAAAGGCAATGGAAATTATGCCTATATCGACAATATGCAGGAAGCAAAAAAAGTATTTGTGAGCGAATTTGGCGGTACGCTTTTTACCATAGCCAAAGATGTGAAAATACAGGTTGAATTTAATCCAGCCCTAGTTCAGGCATATCGGTTAATCGGATATGAAAATCGCAAACTCAATGACGAGGATTTCAACAATGACAAAAAGGACGCTGGGGAACTGGGCAGTGGTCACACGGTAACTGCCTTGTACGAAATAATCCCAGTAGGCGTAAAAAGCGAATTTGTCAACTCGATTGACCCGCTGAAATATCAGAAAAATGAAATCATCGAAGAAGTATCAAGTACTTCAAAAGAACTGATGACCTTGAAGTTTCGATACAAAGCTCCGGACGGGGACAAAAGCAAATTAATTACGACCACTTTGACAAATAAAAACAAGGATTGGAAAAATTCATCTGAAAATTTCAGATGGTCGGCAGCCGTGGCCGGTTTTGGCATGCTGCTTCGCGAATCTGAATTTGCCCAAGATACAGACATCTCTTCAGTTTTAGAATTGGCCGAAGGAGCCAAAGGCGCAGATGACGAAGGTTATCGCAGTGAATTTATTCGTTTGGTAGAAGCATCACAGTTTTTGGCATCACGAAAATAAAAATCCATTGATAATCAAAGCACAAAAAAGCTGGAATAATCCGGCTTTTTTGTGCTTTGAATTGTTTGTTATGCTATATTTTCCAACGCATGATCAATGCGGTTTGATACTTCCCCAGCTCCCAAAAGTGCCATTATTTCCATGAGATCTGGACCACCAGCCAATCCCGTGATCACCACACGAAGCATCTGCATCACCTTGCCAAGGCCAGTGCCATGCATTTCCAACACGGAGTTCAGCGATTCAGATGCTGATACAGCAGTAAGGGATTCCATGGATTTTAAAGCCTTTTTGTAGTCTTCCAATATCAACTTCACCTCATCGTTCCATTTTTTCTTCACCACTTTAGGGTCATATTCTTCTGGTTGAAAAAAGAAGTACCGGCCATTTTCCCAGATTTCCTGCGGGAATGTGACCCGCTCTTTCATCAACCCACAAATGGCAACAGCCTTTTCTTCAGTACAAGCCACATCATTTTCTTTCAACAAATCTAAAAAACCAACAGCTAACTGCTCATTTGAAATATTCTTGAGGTATTGCTGATTGAACCATTTTGCTTTTTCAATATCAAACTTAGCACCGGACTTATTGATGCGTACGATTGAAAAACTTTCTACCAATTCATTAAGCGTAAAAAGTTCCTGCTCCGTGCCGGGGTTCCAGCCGAGCATTGCCAGAAAGTTGGTGAGTGCCTCCGGTAAATATCCTTGCTCTCGAAAGCCCATGGATTTTTCATGGTTTTTTGGATCATTCCAATCCATAGGGAACACAGGGTAGCCATGCTTATCAGCATCACGTTTGCTCAGCTTTCCATTCCCATCAGGCTTGAGTAACAACGGCAGGTGGGCAAACTGAGGCATCGTGTCTTCCCATCCTAGATATTGATACAGCAACACGTGCAATGGCGCGCTTGGCAGCCACTCTTCCCCTCGAATCACATGCGAGATCTGCATGAGATGATCGTCCACCACATTGGCCAGATGGTACGTCGGCAAGCCATCGGACTTCATCAATACTTTGTCGTCGATATTGTTGCTGCTCACCTTCACCATTCCACGGATCATGTCGGTAAGGCCAACTTCAACTTCCCGATCTACTTTCAGCCGAATTACATAAGCCACGCCACTTTCCAATAATTTTTGAACTTCCGTCTCAGGCAGCGTAAGTGAGTTGCGCATCTTTTGCCGTGACAGGCTATCATATACCTGGTTGTCAGCTTTGGCATCCTTTAGCCGCTGTCGCATTGCCTCTAGCTCTTCCGGAGTGTCAAAGGCATAGTAGGCCTTTCCCTCGTCGATTAGTTGCTGTGCATATTTCTGATATGTGGCTTTTCTTTCCGATTGCTTATACGGACCAAAATCGCCACCATAGTTCACACCTTCGTCCGGATCGATTCCCAACCATCTAAATGCCTCCTCTATATAATCTTCAGCTCCTTCTACAAACCGATTTTGATCCGTATCCTCAATACGAAGGATAAATTTTCCATTATTCTTTTTTGCAAATAAGTAATTATACAGAGCGGTTCTTACGCCACCGATGTGTAACGCCCCGGTTGGGCTTGGAGCAAATCTTACCCTCACTTCCATTCTAATATATTTTTATCTTTTGTGAAATCACTTTTAACATTTACCAAGATTCATGGATTTTTAATGCTTTTTTTACCTCTAACTCATTTAAAAGCCCTAGCAACTAAGGCATCCATTTCTAAGAATTTTACAAAGGTATGAATTGCCAACTTGCATTAAAGAATTATCATCAAGAAAGCATTTTCTCCAACATCCTTTTGCTCTTTCTAACTTGAATCTTAAAATTTTCTCGGCTCATTACATAATTTACGATGCAGAATCCAAAACTGATGGCGCCATAAAGCCATGCCTGGTACAGCACAACAAAAAATAAAGTAATCAATAGCGTAAGTACCGTCCAAAACAACAGCAGCCGCTTTGTCGCAGGAAACAGATCGTATGTCAATTGAAGCAGTACCTCATTGTCGGAAGTAACAAAGGAACCGTTGATGATGGGAACGAAATTATTGGATATTTTCAGTTTTAAGGAAACAGAAAAACCATCTTCACTCCATATTCCGTTAAACAAAAAATCTTTAGCCTCCTCTTTAGGAATATTACTTTTTATTGGTTGAATATATTTTTCAAGATTGTCGCTAAGCCTTGCCTTGCTTATGTTGACCAGCCTGTTTTCTTTTTCATTTGGATAAAAATTCATCATGCTTCCACTGCGATACATGAAATCTCCACATGTACGCCCTTGGGTAAAGCAGCAACTTCAACAGTTTCCCGAGCAGGGGGGGCATGGTCAAAATAGTTTGCATATGCCGTGTTTACAGCTGCAAAGTCATTCATGTCCGTCACAAAAATACTACACTTCACAATGTGCCTAAAATCCATGCTGGCAGCCTTCAGGATCACTCCAATATTTCTCATTACTAAATTAGTTTCATTGATAATATTATCTGTGACCAATTGGCCACTGATAGGGTCCGAGGGGATTTGTCCGGAAACATACAGCGAATTGCCTACTTTAACTGCTTGACTGTAGGGGCCAATCGGTGCTGGAGCAGAGTCTGAGAAAATAATGGATTTTTCCATGGGAATTTAAATCTAAAGCTTTCTATAATTTGCCTTAAAATTAAAACATTATGCATTAGTTTTACGCCCTCAATGGACAATTAATGATTTTTTGATGGAACTAAAGAATGATCTATTGCTACGTGCCGCCAGAGGTGAAAAGACTGAACGTACCCCCGTGTGGGTAATGCGCCAAGCCGGCAGGATACTGAAAGAATATCGCGAAGTAAGGGGGAGACTATCAGGATTTATCGAACTGGTGCAGACTCCTGATTTAGCTGCTGAGGTAACGATACAACCTGTCGACATCCTCGGGGTAGATGCCGCTATCATTTTTTCCGACATCCTTGTGATTCCCGAAGCCATGGGCTTACCTTATGTCATGGAAGAAGGCACTGGCCCGATATTTCCAAAGACCATTCAAAGTAGGGCTGATCTCGATCGACTAAAAGTTGCCGATGAAGATAGTCTGGGTTATGTGACCGAAGCGATCAAAGTAACCAAGAGAGAACTCAATGGACGGGTGCCTTTGATTGGATTTGCGGGCGCACCGTGGACGATTTTCTGCTATATGGTGGAAGGAAAAGGGAGCAAGACATTTTCTCTCGCCAGGAAAATGCTATATACTCATCCCGATTTTGCGCATACTTTATTGGATAAAATCGCAGATAGCACCATCAACTATCTGAAAAGCCAAATTACTGCCGGAGCAGATATTGTTCAGGTTTTTGATTCATGGGCTGGCATTCTACCTGCTGTTCAATACGAGCAATTTTCATTGAAGTATATTTCAAAAATAGCAGATGCCATTACAGAAGTACCTGTGATTGTATTTGCCAAAGGAGCCTATGCTTCCAGAAAATCCATAGGAAAAGTAAACTGCAACGTAGTAGGCTTGGACTGGAACATGGGCATCCAAGAATCGAAAGCCCTAATAGGGGCGGATAAAACTTTACAAGGGAATCTGGATCCTGCGACCCTCTATGCAGATTTCAACAAAATAAAATTAGCAACGCGCAAAATGATTGATCAGTTTGGCAAGGACAAGCACATCGCCAACCTAGGCCATGGAGTTTACCCCGATATCGATCCCGATAAAGTGAAATGCTTTATTGATGAAGTAAAGGAATACAGCAGCAGGAATTAATTTGCGATCTATTTCAATCTGACGGTGTAGGTTCCATCAAATCCGGCAATTCTTCCGCCACTGGTTGACGCACTTACTTCAAAAGTAAAAGTAACTGTTAGGTCGGTTACATCCACACTAGTCAGCTCTGCAACCGAAGCTTCGTTCAATGTGATGTTATCCGTACCAGAGCCGGTCCAAAACCATATAGCATTGTTTGACGAAAGAAAATCATCCGCACCAGAGGCTTCAAAAAAAGTGGGTGCCCAATCTTCGTCACCAGATGTTTTAAAAGAAACCTGTAGATTTTCCAATTCAGTAGGATCCACCCCTGTTGGACTAGCTAACACCTCTACGTTTCCAGTACCTCCCCATGGGCTTCCTTCATCCATGATTTTAGAAGCCTTCTGTTGCAAACTCAAAGATGGATCTGCACTACTACCGCATCTGGAAAAGAAAGCAACTGAAAAAATAGCCATTACTAAGCATATTGTATTTGTATATTTCATATGAATGTTTTTATGACCTTTCTATAGCCAACGCCAAAAGTCAACTAATTCTTATAATCTAATATATGGATAAATTTATCACAAAATTCATATTCATCCTTTCGATTCGAACAAACAAATATCATTTTCTCATTTACTACCTTCTCAATTTCCTCCAAATACCATTCAAAACCATTGATATCCAGATTTGTTGCAGGCTCATCCAGCAATAACAAAGGGGTGTTCGAATAAAAGGCAACACCCAGCTTTAGGCGTTGTTTCATACCTGTAGAAAAATTCTTGATAAACTTGTTTTTGGCCCTCTCCAACCGAAAAATAGTTGGCAGATCATCTATTTTATATCCCTCTTTTAGTTGTTTAAACTTAAAATGAAATTCAATAAACTCCTGTAGTGTAAAATCTCCAGGCAGGCTCAATGCAGGCGCAACTAACGATAGAAATTGATAGGCTTGATCAGGATCGATATTTTTACCATCATGAATGTAATGAATAACTCCTTCAGTATGCAGCAAACTACCTGATATAACTTGAAGTAATGTTGATTTTCCGCTGCCGTTTGGTCCCGTAATGGCAACGACATCTTTTGGGGAAAACTGAAGATTGATGTGTTTAAATATCCACTCTCTATTGAATTTTTTTGCAACATTTTCAAGTTGGATTTCCATTCAATAAAATTTGATTCTATCAGAGTTTGTTGTTATACCCTTTCATAACGCCACGATCAGAACTTCTCACAAAATTGATAATTTCATCCCTCTCTTTAGAACTTGGCATTTCCATTTGGATTGTATCCAAAGCTTTGGAATTATTTTTCCCTTTTAAATAAATATTTCTATAAATCTCCTGAATCTCATTAATCTTCTCGTTGGAAAAACCCCTACGACGAAGACCGATAGAGTTTATCCCGGCATAGCTCAGTGGTTCGCGTGCGGCAGTGACAAAAGGAGGAACATCCTTTCTTACCAAAGAGCCCCCTGCCACCATCACATGCGCTCCGATCTTCACAAATTGATGCACCGCAGTAGACCCACCAATAATGGCAAAATCATCCACAAAAACATGCCCTGCCAACTGCACGCAATTTGCTAATATCACACGGTCTTTGATGTGGCAATCATGTGCAATATGTACATAGGCCATGATTAGACAATTGGAACCGATTATTGTTCTATGCTTATCTACCGTTCCTCGACTGATGGTAACACATTCCCTGATTACAGTATTATCACCAATTTCAGCAGTGGTTTTCTCTCCCGCAAATTTAAGATCCTGCGGTGCCCCTGAAATCACAGACCCGGGAAATATTTTGCAATTTTTACCAATCCTAGCCCCCTCCATGATGGTGACATTGGATCCAATCCATGTACCTTCATCAATCGTCACGTCTTTGTGGACACAACTAAAAGGTTCGATCACTACATTGTCTGCAATTTTTGCTTCGGGATGGATATATGCTAACGGTTGGTTCATTGATTTTTCTTAACTATACTGGCTATCATCGTACTTTCTGTCACTAGCTTATCCCCTACATAGGCTCTGCCACGCATTTTGGCTATTCCTCTTTTAATTGGCTCAAGCAGGTCACATTTTATTATCAAAGTATCTCCTGGCATTACGGGCCTTCTAAACTTACAATCTTCAATTTTCAAAAAGTATGTCCAATAATTTTGTGGGTCAGGAACTGTATTCAGCACAAATATTCCTCCTATCTGCGCCATGGATTCTACAATCAATACACCAGGCATTACTGGATTCCCAGGGAAATGGCCTTGAAAAAATTGTTCGTTATAAGTTACATTTTTCACTCCCGCTACCGTTTTGTCATCAATATGAATGACTTTATCGATAAGTAAAAATGGATAGCTATGAGGTAATATGTCTTTTATCTGATTGATATCATACACCGGAGGCAAACTTGGGTCATAGTTGGGAATGCCCGAATGCTCTTGTTGCTCCATCAATCGCTTTATTTTCTTGGCAAATGCTACATTGGCAGCATGCCCAGGTCTTGCAGCAAGAATTTGTGCTTTAATCGGTCTACCTGCAAGCGCCAAATCTCCCATTACATCTAATAACTTGTGACGAGCCGGTTCATTGCTATGGCGCAATTCCACGTTGTTCAGAATCCCCTCTTCCTTGACAATAACTTTGGGCTTATTAAACAATTTTGCAAGATAATCCAACTCTCCATCCTCAACGACGCGATCTACAACTACAATGGCATTATCTAAATCTCCACCTTTGATCAGGTTGTTTTTATATAACATTTCCAACTCATGCAAAAAGCAAAATGTGCGAGCTGAAGCTATTTCTTTTTTGAACTGGGAAATATCAGTAATAGATGCGTGTTGACTGCCAAGCACAGGTGATTTATAATCTATCATCACCGTCACGCGGTAGTCGTCTAAAGGAAGAGCAGCTATCTCTACATCCCTAGCGGCATCTCTATAAAACACGCTTTCGGGAACAGTGAAAAAATTCCGAAGGGCGTTTTGTTCTTCTGATCCTGCTTCTTCAAGTGCGTCAATAAACATCTTAGAACTGCCATCCATGATTGGAGGTTCTGGGCCGTCAAGTTGGATGAGAATGTTATCAATTTCCATGCCTACAAGCGCAGCCATAGTATGTTCTACAGTATTGACCCGAGCCCCGTTTTGTTCTATTGTAGTTCCTCGTGATAAATCCACTACATTGTCAACGTCAGCATCTACTATTGGCTGCCCATCTAAATCAATGCGCTGGAATTTAATCCCGTAGTTTGGTTTGGCAGGTAAAAAAGTCATTTGAACGTTGATCCCGGTGTGCAAACCGACTCCACTCAACGTAACTGCCTTTTTTATGGTGTGTTGTTTCAAATGCATGCACTAATTATTAATTAGCCGGCAAATTTAACGTTTTTTTTTCAAGTTCATTAACTCTTTTCCTTAATTCTGGCAAATTGCGGAAAACAGCGTGGCACTTTAGATATTCCTTGTGATCCATGGCTGGATAACCAAATTTTATCGCGCCGTCTTCCTTTATGGATTTGGCCAATCCGGTTTTTGCAGCGAGGGTTACCCGGTTTCCAATTTCAATGTGCCCAACCATTCCAACTTGTCCGGCTAGTACACAGTTTTTGCCCAGTTTAGATGATCCAGAAATCCCGGATTGGGCGGCTATTACAGTATTAGCTCCTATTTCAACATTATGTGCAATCTGGATTAGGTTATCCAATTTTACTCCTGCTTCAATCATTGTACTACCTAAAGTAGCACAATCAATGACAGTGTTTGCCCCAATTTCAACATTGTCTTTCAAGATTACATTTCCAAGTTGAGGAATTTTTTTGTACGTGCCATCGGGCTGCGGGGCGAACCCAAAGCCATCGCTACCTATCACCGTGCCGGAGTTGATGATGCAATTATTGCCTATGACAGTATTTGCATAAATTTTAGCACCGGAATAAAATATGCAATTGTTACCAATAGTAACATTATCCCCGATGTAAGCATGAGGATATATTTTTACATTATCACCAATTTTTACATTAGTCCCGACATATGAAAATGCCCCTCTATATACATCCTTGCCAATTTCCACACCTTCAGAAATAAATGAAGGTTGCTCTATTCCGGTTTTGCCATAGTTAGTAAATTTATCATATTCTTCCAGCAGTTTAGTGAATGCAGAATATGGATCATCTACCCGGATGAGCGTAGCTCTTATTGAATTTAAAGCCTGAAAATCCCTTTTAACTATAACAGCAGATGCTTTCGTACTGTATATAAAATTTTCATATTTAGGATTGGCCAAAAAAGTGATTGCTCCATTTTTGGCTTCTTGTATCTTGTCGATGGCATCTACTTTTTGTTGTCCATCCCCCTCTACAGAGCCCTGCAACATTGCAGCGATTTGGTCTATCGTAAATTCCATTCAATGATACTTTAAGAAAAGAGCAGATTTGATATACGTTGTGCCAAATGCACAGACATTGCCTAGTTATTCTTGCAAAGATATATTTTTCGGCCAGCATAGGTAATACTTTTTCACAATTTTCCGCATTGCTTTAATATTTGGCAGGTCAGACGCATTGGCAATATCAACCACCTTGCCCGACTTAGTAATCATATTTATTTGTTGGCCGCCACCGATATATGCAGAATTAGTTTTAGTACCCTCTACTACAAAATGACCCACTTGTTCTTTTGAAATGCCATGAAAATCCATGACCTTGTTCTTCAACCAATTCAATTCCTTAGTCTCTGATTTTGTCTCTGAAAGCCTAATATTAAAGAGCCTGCGTTCTAGCAACATTTTGCAAAGCTCGGAAAGTACTTTGTCTTTGTGGTGACGCCACCTTTTAATTGACCCAAGGATATCATAATCATCCAAATAGCAAAACGCCTCTAGCATTTTATTATCTGTTTCCATCATTTGAGGAGTGATAGTATTATTGACAAAAAAATCAAGTTCGGGAGTCAAGTCAATATTTCCCTTGACGCTTCTCACCCTGCGCACAATCTGGATGAGCATCTTTTCAACACCTACTGTTGTTTTATGGATATATACTTGCCAATACATCAACCTTCGGGCGCTCAGGAAATTTTCTATGGAATAAATGCCCTTTTCCTCCACCACCAATTCATCCCCATGAACATTTAACAATTTGATGATCCGATCGGAACCGATTCTTCCTTCTACCACTCCAGTAAAATAACTGTCCCTGTTGAGGTAATCCAGTCTATCAATATCCAGTTGACTTGAGACCAACTGATGAAAAAATTTCCGTTCGTAAGTGCCACTAAAAATCTTCATGGCTAAATCAAGAGCTCCATTAAACTGCCGATTCAGTTCTTTCATAATAATCAATGATATCTGCTCATGATCTAAACCAAGAATCAATTCATTTTCTAGCGCATGGGAAAATGGGGCATGTCCAACGTCATGTAGCAGTATAGCTACCAATGCAGCATCGAATTCTTCTTGTGATATTTCAATGCCTTTTACCCTCAAACTATTTAATGCCTCATTCATCAAATGCATCGATCCAAGGGCATGGTGAAACCTAGTATGGAGTGCTCCAGGATAAACAAAATCTGTCATCCCGAGTTGCTTTATTCGGCGGAGCCTTTGAAAATACGGGTGATTGATAATATCGTAAATTAGTTCATTGGGAATACCAATAAATCCGTATAACGGATCGTTAATAATTTTTTTCTTATTCAAGTCTCATTATTGATTAAATTAGTGCTACTTGCACTCTCTACTAGAAATTCTGATATGCAAAGATACAAGATTTTATGGGCAGATGATGAAATCGAGCTGCTAAAGCCACACATCCTTTTTCTTACACAAAAAGGGTATGATGTCACTCCTGTTACTAGTGCCCCTGATGCTCTGGACGAAATAGAAAATGAAAATTTTGATATTATTTTCTTAGACGAAAATATGCCAGGAATGACTGGCTTGGAAGCTCTTCCTCAAATCAAATCAATGACGACCGACGTGCCGGTTGTGATGATCACCAAGAGTGAAGAAGAGCATATCATGGAAGAGGCGATAGCTTCAAAAATTGCCGATTACCTTATCAAGCCATTAAATCCAAACCAGATTTTGCTTTCGATCAAACGGCTTCTGGACAATAAACGATTGGTTTCTGAGCGAACCAACATGAGTTATCAACAGGACTTTCGCAACATCAGCATGGCTTTTGGAGACTTTCTCAACCATGAAGAATGGGCGGATGTTTATAAGAAACTGATATTCTGGGAACTCGAAATGGCCGATGCCGATAATTCGGAAATGACTGAGGTTTTAGAAATGCAAAAAAATGAAGCCAACCTCAATTTTGCCAAGTTTGTAAAAGAAAATTACGAGGAGTGGCTCAACGACCCAGAAAGTGACCGTCCGATGCTTTCACACGAAGTGATGCGCAAGAAGGTGTTTCCTGAACTAAACGCCGAAAGGCCAGTATATTTCATTGTGATAGACAATTTGCGCTATGATCAATGGAAAATCATCCAGAGCCAAATATTAAATTTATTTACACTTGAAAAAGAAGAGAGTTACTACTCCATTTTACCAACTACAACAGCTTATTCCAGAAACGGCATTTTTTCGGGCATGATGCCCTCAGAAATGGAAAAGCAATGTCCGGATTATTGGGTTGGAGAAGATATGGAAGGTGGAAAAAATAATTTTGAAGATAAATTCTTAGAGCGCCAGCTCAAAAAGCAACGATTGGACATCAAGTGGAGCTATCATAAAATAAGGAATATCTCGCAAGGGAAATCACTTTCCGACAGCCTGAATAACCTGCAAAACAACGACCTGAATGTGATTGTTTATAATTTTGTAGATATGCTGTCTCATGCCCGAACAGAGATGGAAGTGATCCGAGAGCTGGCTCCTGACGAACGTGCCTACCGGTCACTGACACAGTCATGGCTTGCTCATTCTCCTCTTTTAGAAATTCTCAAAAAGATATCGCAGACCAATGCCAAAGTTATCCTTACGACAGATCATGGTACGATTCGTGTCAAAAAACCATTCAAGATAGTTGGTGACAAAAACACGAATACCAACCTTAGGTTTAAACTAGGCAAAAACCTAAACTTTGATAATGACAGGGCGTTTGTAGTACGCAAGCCAGAAAGAATATTTTTACCAAAGCTAAATGTATCTTCAACTTACGTTTTTGCTACCGAAGATTACTTCTTTGCCTATCCAAATAATTATAATTACTATGTGAAGTATTATAATGACACATTTCAACATGGCGGATTATCATTGGAAGAAATGATAATTCCTATAATTTCACTAAATTCAAAAAACAGATAAAAAAATTGTCATAAAGTGCAGTTGGTTGTTGATTCTGAAAATAGATTAGTCAAGGTGGCAAAGGAAATAATCGCCAATTCCCAAAATCAAGTTATATGGATTTTTACTGGGGAAATGGGTTCAGGAAAAACAACCCTTATAAAAGCAATTGCAAGTCAGTTAGGAGTGGAAGACAACGTACATAGTCCTACCTTTAGTATCGTCAATGAATACGTTGACCAACGAGGTTTGGCATTTTATCATTTTGACTTTTACAGGATAAAAAACGAATTTGAAGCCATGGATATCGGAGTGGATGAGTATTTTGATTCGGGGAATATGTGTTTTATCGAATGGCCGCAAAAAATCCCATCTCTGCTCCCTGATGAATATTTACAAATTGACATTCATATCACCAATAACACCTCTCGCAAAATAAACTTAAGCCACCATGGTAGATAGTCCAAAGTCAGGATTAGAAACACTGATAAAAGAAGGGAAACTTTATCCTCAGGAAGCCTTATTAGCAATAAAAAAATCAAATAAATCCCTTTTCATTGGGATTCCAAAAGAAATAAACCTTCACGAAAAGCGCGTACCCCTCACTCCAAACGGAGTAAAACTCATAATAGAAAATGGCCATGAAGTTTGGATAGAATCCGGTGCTGGAAATGCATCTAAGTTTACGGATAATGAATATAGTGAAGCTGGAGCGAAAATCACATACTCTCATAATGAACCATTTGAAGCAGACATAATCCTAAAAGTTGAACCTCCTACGCTGGAAGAGATTAATCTGATTAAGCAGGGTAAAACGCTTATCTCGGCACTTCAAGTAGGGAATTTGACCAAAGCTTATTTTGAAAAATTAAATGCAAGACGCATTACGGCCGTTGGCTATGAATTGATTGAAGATAAAGTTGGGGGAATGCCTGTGGTGCGCGCCATGAGTGAAATAGCGGGGAGTACTGTGATGTTAATTGCAGCGGAATACTTGAGCAATGCACACGGTGGAAAAGGAATTATTTTGGGTGGTATAACTGGTGTAACACCTACTCGGGTAGTAATCCTTGGTGCTGGGACGGTTGGTGAGATCGCTGCAAGAACCGCACTTGGACTCGGTGTCGATATCCAGGTTTTTGACAATCACCTATATAAATTAAGAAGGATAAAGCATGCACTAGGCCAGCAAGTATCTACATCAACATTTGAGCCAACCACCATCAAAAATTCAATTAAACAAGCCGATGTGGTAATAGGTGCATTACGAGTGGAAAAAGGCCGAATTCAATACATGGTCAGTGAGGATATAATAGCTCAAATGAAACCTGGCTCCGTAATCATAGACGTCAGCATAGATCAAGGTGGGTGCTTTGAATCTTCCCAATTAACTACCCATCAAAAGCCTGTATTCACAAAATATGGAATTATTCATTATTGTGTTCCGAACATCGCATCTAGAGTTTCTAGAACCGCATCAAATGCGCTTAGCAATATATTCACCCCAATCCTAATGGAAATTTCGGAATCAGGAAACTTAGATGAAATGATTTTTTGTCATAAGTGGTTTATGAAAGGAGTCTATACCTATAAAGGAACGTTATCTAATGCCATGATCGGAAAAAAGGTAGGATTGAATTACAGGGATCTCAATTTGCTGCTTGCAGCGCGATTCTAGGCTTCTGGTCGTGCCCCTGCTAGTAAATAAAGTACGGCCATGCGTATAGCTACCCCGTTTTCTACCTGATCTAGAATTATAGAGTGTTCCGAATCTGCTACATCACTATTCAGCTCCACCCCTCTATTAATTGGCCCTGGATGCATGATGGTAATCTCCTTATCTAATCGATCAAGCATACTTTTATTAATACCATAGTATAACGAGTATTCTCTAAGAGATGGAAAATATTTAATTTGTTGCCGCTCCAGCTGGATTCTCAATACATTGGCCACATCGCACCATTGCAATGCCTTGAAAACATCCAATTCTACTTTCACACCTAATGACCCAATAAATTTAGGCAATAGGGTATTTGGTCCACAAACCATGACTTCCGCCCCCAAACGCTTTAAGGCAAAAATATTGGAGAGGGCAACCCTAGAATGGAGGATGTCACCAATAATAGCGACTTTTAATCCTTCAAAAGAGTTGTGCTTCCCCCTAATAGAATAAGAATCTAATAATGCTTGCGTCGGATGCTCATGAGTGCCATCTCCAGCGTTTATAATATTTGCATCAATGTGTTTTGACAGAAAGTGAGGAGCACCTGGGCTGGCATGGCGCATCACAATCATATCCACCTTCATGGCCAATATATTATTAACGGTATCCAAAAGTGTTTCCCCTTTTTTTACAGAACTTTGGGAGGAAGAAAAATTGATGGTGTCTGCCGACAGCCTTTTTTCCGCTAGTTCGAAGGATATGCGAGTCCTTGTAGAATTTTCAAAAAAAATATTCGCAATCGTAATATCACGCAAGGAAGGAACTTTCTTTATTGGTCTATTAATTATTTCTTTGAAATTATCTGCCGTTTCAAAAATTAAATTAAAATCATCTAACGTAAGGTCCTGGGTGCCTAATAAATGGGGAACGCTGAGTTGAGTCATTACGTATCTAAATTATTGAACAACCATATACTATCTTTTTTCTTGCCCTGCTCTCTCCATTCTACCATTACCCGTTGGGATTGCATGGTATTTACAGGCTTTCCAATATAATTTGGCTGAATGGGCAAATCCCTGCTATACTTTCTATCAACTAAAACTAGTAGCTCCACGCTTTGTGGCCTTCCAAAAGAGATCATCGCATCCATAGCAGCTCTGACACTGCGCCCCGTATAAAGCACATCATCCACCAAAATGATTTTTTTATCTTCGATCAAAAATGGGATAGTCGTTTCATTCGCTTTTTTAGGAGTATCTCTTCTCCGAAAATCATCCCGATGAAAAGTAGTATCTAGATAGCCCATTGCCACTTCCTTATTCAGAAGCAACCCCAACTTATCTTTAATGCGGTTTGCCACAAATTTCCCCCTGGGTTGAAGTCCCAATATAGCCGAATTGGAAAAATCATTGTGGTTTTCAATTAACTGATAGCAGAGCCGGCTAATTGTAATTTCGAGAAGATTTTGATCTAGTATAAGTTTCTTTTGCATACTATTAACTGGCGCAAAGATAAAAAATCAAGGATTAATTCTTAGGGTTTCTTTCATGAGTTATCATAAATTTTTGATAGCCCAAATTACTGGTATCTGATTTTATTTATAAAAAAAACTTCTCGGCTAAGCTTTACCCCATCATCCTTGATGTTTTTAATTTTTTGAACTCCATAAACAAACAAATTCCCATCATACCACTTCTCCAACCCCCCATACTCATTTTCATGATTGCTTACAACATCGTCCTCAAATGACAGCTTTAATTCATTGAATGTTTTTCCCTCTAATACTTCATTCCCCTCAATCACCTTTGTCCGTATTTCATTTTCATACATATAGATAAGGGCCAGCTCATCATCGGTAACAGATATATGTACGTATTGATCTAAGTTATAACTTATCACGTCATTGATTTCAAAGCTATTGTCCCACAACAATCTGCCCCGTCGGTCGAAGCCAAAAACTACCGCATGAGTATACTTATACCCTTCAAACGCCATTCCTCGGGAACTTCCAAAATAAGAATTACTCAAACCTCCATAAGCAGCTTGAGAATATTTGGGATAAAATGCCTCCCCAACCATAATGTATTTACCATCCCATTCGACTACTTCGTGCACGAGCAATCTATAAAAAAATTTGTTTTTCTTCCCTTTAACTTTTCTTCTCTGAATCCGCTCCTCGATACGTTTTTGCCGCCGCGCTTTCATATAGCTAAAAAAATTCTTTAAGTCAGCGTAGTTGTAATAATTTAACACCTGATCTCCTTCCGGAGAAATCCTGGCTATGTAAATACCCCGTGACATATCCGACCTTTTCTTGGTATAGGTGCCAACCACTAGTTCTGCATCTCTGTCTAACTTCACTGTTTCTCCATACAACAAACTTCGCTCATCTGCGGGTTGTAGATTGATATTTTTGATCAACTCACCGTGTTCATCAAATGATTTTAGTGATAAAGAATTTCTTTTATCTTTAGTTCTAAAGCTAACTAGAACGTTGATAATCCGGCGCTCATCATCAATTTCAAGCTGCTGCAATTCCGTCCGCTCACTTATAAATCCCGGCAGTACTTTTGGTTGGTTTTTACCAAACTCATAACAGATCACGGTAGGCAAAGAATTGGAATACCCTCCAAAGACAATTGTATTTCCAACCACTTCAAAGTCCGTCAAATCCATGAAATACTCTCTCTCTATCAGAAAAGTTTCACTCATTCTGGTATCCAGATCTATTCGCAACACAAACAAATCTGCTTTAAGGCTTTCGGTATTTCTCTGAAAGAGCAAATAAAAATAGTTGCCAAAATGCTCATAACCACGAATTATGTAACGAAGGTCTATAAAATAGTGCTCTTCCCACACGGGGTTCAGCATGGTATCGATAAGCATTATTTGGTATTTGCGCTCCATCCTTGTTTCTGTATTTTTCACTTCGCGGTAGAGCACAATACCCCGCTCTTTAACAGCCATTACCTGGAAATTCTTGTCATTATCTTTCACAGGAATTTCTATTCTCCCCGGCTGCTCTAGCTGTGCTATTGCTTCGGAAAACAAAATGGTGCATAAAAAAAATATGCATATACAGACGTAAGCATGGGTTTTAACCATATTTATTGACTTTTTTCAAGAACGATCTCATAGTGTTTTGGATCTACTGGCATCACAGACAATCGGGAATGCCTGATAAGCGCAAAACCTTTCAACGCCGGATCAGCTTTTATCTGCGCAAGTGTCACAGGTTTTTCCAATTTTCTCACAGGTACCAAATCAACTACTACCCATCGGTCGTCATCCGTAGTAGGATCTTGGTAGAATGTACGAACTACTTCGGCAATTCCGACTACCTGCTTATCCTTTACGCTATGATAAAACAGCACCTGATCTCCAACCTCCATGAGCTTCATATTGTTCCTGGCCTGATAATTTCTCACACCGTCCCAATGATCCCGTCCCAGTTTCACAAAGTCATCCCATGAGTAGGTTCCGGGTTCAGATTTTACTAACCAATAATTCATTTATTCAGATTTAATTATCAATATTTCCCTTTTTGCAAAAGGCAATTTTTTACAAATGAAATTTATAAATTGTTTAATTCTTAACAAAAAAAGATTCACTTTGTCTAAAGAAACGAAAAAAACGCTTCATATCCATGACGAATAAAAAAATCGCCAAACTACTGAAACAAACCGCTACGCTGCTAGAGCTGCATGACGAAAACCCATTTAAAATAAGGACTTATACCAATGCCGTTTTTAATATAGAAAAGCAACAAGACAGCTTGTTTGAAAAGAATTTAAGTGATTTAGAAGCTCTGGAGGGAATAGGAAAAAGCCTTGCAAAATCCATAGTAGAAATACAAAAAAATGGCAGTTTCGCTCTTCGAGATGAGCTAATTGCGAAGACCCCTGTGGGCATCCGGGAAATGATTGAGCTAAAAGGCCTGGGAGCAAAAAAGATAAAAATGGTATGGAAAGAACTGGACATTGAAAATATGGATCAGCTCTATGAGGCTTGCAAACTTGGCCAATTGGCCAAGCTAAAAGGCTTTGGTGCCAAGACACAGGAAACGATGTTGAAAACGCTGGAATTCCTCATCAGCCAGCGTGGCAAAGCACGGTTTGCAGATGCCGAACCCTGGGCAAACCACCTCTTAAACAGCATCAGAAATTCCATCCCCGATTGCCAAGTAGAACTAACTGGTGAGATGAGGCGGAAAATGGATGTAGTAAATTGTGTGGAGCTCATCATCAACCTGACGGAAACCTCTAAAATAAAAGCATTGCTCGACAAGGACGATGCTGTTGAAGTGATTGAAAAAGATTCCGGTCCGTTTTCACTCAGAGGATCCTTCAAAGAAATAAACTTGAAGTGGCAAATCCGGTTTTCAGATCCATCAGAATTTCATGGAAAATGGATGCTTTCTACCGGTTCTGGGAGCCATTTGGCTAGTATCGCCAAAGACAGTAAATCGTTATCTCAACATTTATTGGATCAGAAAATAGAAAGTGAGGAAACCGCTTACCAAGCTTTTGACAAGCCATTTATCCTACCTGAATTACGGGAAGGAACATTTGAATTGAATTATAATTTGGAAAACCCTCCGCCAAAATTATTAGACCTTGAAGATATAAAAGGGCCATTTCACAATCACTCCAATTATAGTGATGGGAAAAACCCTATTCGCGAGCTGGCGGAGTATTGCATTGAGCAAGGGTATGAGTATCTGGGGTTATCTGACCACAGCAAGTCTGCATTTTATGCCAATGGCCTACATGAATTTCAGATTCAAAAACAGCATGAGGAGATTGATGAACTAAATAAAGAGCTTGCCCCTTTCCGGATTTTTAAAGGCATAGAATCCGACATTCTCAATGATGGCTCACTTGATTATGAAAATAATGTGTTGGCCAGCTTTGACTTTATCGTTGCTTCGGTTCACTCAAATTTAAATATGGATCGCAATAAAGCAACAGAACGCATGCTAAAAGCCATCGAAAACCCATATACCACCATCCTTGGGCACCCGACCAGCCGTCTGCTACTTAAAAGACTTGGATATCCCCTGGATCACAAGACCATCATTGATGCATGCTCAAAGCATAATGTGATCATCGAAATCAATGCAAATCCATGGAGATTAGATATAGATTGGCGCTGGGTAAACTATGCATTGACGCAGGGAGTTATATTGAGTATCAACCCCGATGCGCACGAAATCGAAGGGTTTAGTGATATGAAATTCGGTGTTTATATGGGTAGAAAAGGAGGCCTAACTGCTGACAAAACATTCAATACATGGGGTTTGAAAAAGGTTGAAGATTATTTAACAAAGAGAAAAGAGAATATTTAATATGGCCTTGAAAGTAAAAAAGGTTTTGATCATCCGGTTTTCGTCCATTGGCGATATCGTTTGGACGACGCCTGTAGTGCGTTGTATCAAGCAGCAGATAGAAGGGGTAGAGCTTCATTTTTGTACTAAAAAGCAGTATAAATCCATGGTAGAGGCCAATCCTCACATTGACAAAGCCCACTATCTAAAAGAGAAAATAGGGCCTTTGATTGAGGAACTGAAAAAAGAAAAATTTAATTTCATCGTAGATCTACACAGAAATATCCGTACAGCGATGATTAAATTTCGACTGGGCGTTTCTTCCAAAGCGTATGATAAACTGAGAGTTAAGCGATTTTTATTTACCAATTTTCAGATCGACTTCATGCCCAACTGCCATGTAGTTGATCGTTATTTTGAAGCAGCATCGCCTCTTTCTATCAAAAATGATGATAAGGGTTTAGATTACTTCATTCCTGAAAAAGATGAAGTAGAAATGGCTTGGCTCCCGGAGACTCATCAAAAAGGATATGTGGCATACGTGATCGGTGCTACAGGCTGGACAAAGATTTTACCGTTTAAAAAGATGGTTGAGCTTTGCGATCGCATCAATAGACCCATACTCTTGGTCGGAGGCAAAGAAGATTTTGAAGCCGGAGACAAGCTGGAGAAGTTTTTCAATGCCGATGCAGGTGGCCCTGAAATGGAAGCCGGTTTAAAAGAACTTGGCAAAAAAACAGTCATTTTCAATGGATGCGGCAAGTTCAACCTCAGCCAATCCGCTTCGCTTGTAAGGCAGGCCCAAGTTGTTTTTGGCCACGATACCGGGCTCACTCATATTGCGGCAGCATTCAAAAAGACAATTTTCAGCATTTGGGGAGGGACAGTCCCCAATAATTTTTATCCTTACGGAACCAAATTTTTTCTTTTAGAAAACACCAAGCTGGATTGTCGCCCATGCTCTAAATCCGGCAGATCAAAATGCCCCAAAGGTCATTTCAAATGCATGAATGATCTGGTTTTTGATTTTTATTTACCCGAATAAATCTATCCGTCCCATGGGAATTTCATGGATTTTGAAGGCTTTTTTGCATAATAACCTTCCTAACATCTCCCAGACATTTAGTGCATAGTTGTTATCATTTTTCAGATTTACGTAGCATTGAAACCGCCAATGCCGAAAATAAAAAAATCAAATGTCACATTGCGAAGTTCTATTCGTACATTTGCCGCGAATTCTGAAAAGATGAATGCACAAAAAGTAGCAATATTAGACTTAGGGACCAACACCTTCAACTTGCTTTTGGTAAAAATAACACCAAGTGCTTACTACATATACCACAATGAGAAAATCCCTGTAAAGATCGGAAAGGACGGTATCAATCACGGAATAATCACCGAAGAAGCTCAAGTTCGCGCGTTGGATGCGCTCCTTTTATATAAAAAAGTAATAGATCGCGAAAAAATCACAAAGGTCTATGGATATGCCACGAGCGCTTTCCGTAACGCTGAAAATGGCGAGTCCTTTAGGAATATCATAGAACAAAAAACGGGGTTTCAAGTAAAAATTATCTCCGGAGATATCGAGGCCGAGTTTATTTACAAAGGTGTACAAACCTCATTTGATATTGGAGGAAGCACAGCTTTAATTATGGATATTGGAGGAGGAAGTGTGGAGTTTGTCATCTGTAATCGTGACAAGATATTCTGGAAGCGCAGCTATGAAATTGGCGCACAAAGACTACTGGAATGGTTTCATCATGTAGATCCTATCCCAAATGAAGAAATTGAAAAACTGGATGCCTTTTTTACTGATAAGCTGGAGTCTTTAAAGGAGCAGATAGAAATATTCAAACCAAATTGTTTGATTGGGTCTTCCGGTACATTCGACACTTTAAGTGATATGTATCAACACCAAATCAATCGCTTTCTAAAAGGGGACGAACCTGAATTACCACTCACAGTTGAAGGATTTAACCACACCTATCAACAAATTATTACACTTGATAAAAAGAAGAGGTTGGAAATTCCAGGTATGATCAGCATGCGAGTTGATATGATTGTAGTTGCCGCTTGCCTAGTAAAATATGTCATTGACACCTATAAAATAAGCCAAATCAGAGTTTCGGCACATTCGTTGAAAGAAGGTAT
>JAUHYU010000081.1 GCA_030426345.1 Bacteroidia bacterium | reverse complement strand
CACCTATGGAAACACCAAGCCTTTTAGGATTCGTATCGTCAATAAGATCAATGATCTTTTTGATTATTTTTATGTTAAAATAGCAGATGCATCCAGGGTATACGGGTTGGAAATCGAACACCTCATCTCACCCAATAAAATAAACTATCTGGTGAGCGGATCCACGCTTGCAGAGGAGCATATTCAGGGAATTCCCGGGGATGAATTCATAAAGAAAAACTTGCATGACCCACAACTCAATATCCAAAGATTGGGCAAAGAGTTTATAAAGTTTAATGAAAGATGTTTGGTGAGCTTGTTGGGTGATATGCACTCCAGCAATTTTGTGGTAGAGGTAATTCCTGATTTTGATGAAATTTATTATAGAATCCGTGCAATAGATTTTGACCAACAGGCATACGAGTCGCGCACTGCGATATACATGCCTCAATATTTCAAACAAAACAATCCCATTATTCAATTGGGAATGAAAAACCTTGCTCCCGAACTAGAGATGCAATACCAGCGTGAAGAAAGGTCACTTATTGCCAACAGGCTTAGATCCAAAATCTCCGGCCCATCAATTAAAAGCCTTATAAAAGCCATGATCCTGGATACCATTGCACCGGAAGAACATGTGAAATTTTTGAAGGAAGATTTGGCCCGCATGTACGGCGACAAGGAATTTCTGCGTTGCAAAAATATGGGTGAAATATTGTACACCAACTTAAAATTTGTTTTTAAATACCCGATTCGTCATAAATATTCATTCGTTAATTTATAACAAATATGTTCACAGGAATCATCGAGGCCCTCGGCACCATTATAAATATTACTGAAAAAGGCTCCAATAAGATCTTTACCATAGAGGCTCCTTTTTCACAAGAAATGAAAGAGAATGACAGCCTTTCTCACAATGGCGTGTGCCTTACCATTGAAAAGATCAAAGGACATTCTTATCAAGCTACTGCGGTGCGGGAGACACTAGTCAAGACTAATTTAGGAAGTATTCAAACCGGGGATATTGTAAACTTAGAACGTGCCATGGCATCAGGATATCGGTTTGACGGCCACATTGTGCAGGGCCACGTAGATCAAACCGGGACTTGTGCTGGCATCGAAGAAGTTGGTGGCAGTTGGCTGATTGACTTCGAGTTTGATGCCTCTAAAGGCAATTATTTAGTAGAGAAAGGATCGGTATGTATCGACGGCGTCAGTCTCACAGTATTTAACGTCACCGGAAATAGCTTTCGGGTCACAATCATCCCCCACACCATGCAAGCGACTAACTTTAAAAACATGAAAGTTGGTACTACAGTAAATCTGGAATTTGACGTCGTGGGAAAATACATTAAAAGACTTTTTGATCTAGGGTATAAGGATGCAATAGCCAAATAGATGACATTTTAATTCACCCCATTTTTAGAACCAAAAATTAGAAATAATTTGTATTATTCGTATGGCCTTTCTGTTCTTCAAGTCGGTACATATATTATATAACCAATGCATCATTTTTACGCTGTTGTTTTCCAAAAGCCTTGAAAACCCATACGATGGCAGCGATTTCACCCAAAACTTGATCTGGATAATCCAAACGCAGGGAATTAGTTTTTCTACTTTCGAAATGCCTCCCTTTCAGATATGATTCGGCTTATCCTCTCATGGAATTTCAATAGTTTTTATATAACACAAGGAGCTCATAGGATGCAATACCTTACTAGTAAACAAAAAGATAAAATGAAAATAAAATTAAGTATCCTGTTTGTATTGACTTTATCCAATACGTTTCTATTTGGTCAAAATATAGAAGGTATCATTACCGACAAAAAAGAAATCCCGATCACCGGAGCTTATATTTTTCATCTTGGGAATGATGAACATTCCCATAGTAATGAAAAGGGCATATTCCTTTTGAAAGGCGTGAATGTTGGCGATTCCCTGCAGGTAACGCATGTCGGATATGAGAAGAGGACTGTCGTTGTTCAGACGCTCGAAAAGTTAAGTATACAGCTTTCGGAAGAAACCGTTTCATTAGATGAAATCGTGATTACACCAAGGTTAGATGCACTAAACCTATTTACAGAAATTGATTTGAAAATCCACCCGGTAAATTCTTCACAGGAAATATTGCGGCAGGTGCCGGGATTGTTTATTGGGCAACATGCAGGAGGAGGAAAGTCTGAGCAGATGTTTCTCAGGGGCTTTGACATTGATCACGGCACGGATATTAATATTTCTGTAGATGGTCTTCCCGTGAATATGGTCTCCCATGCCCACGGTCAAGGCTATTCTGACTTGCACTTTGTAATCCCTGAAACCATTGATAAAATCGATTTTGGTAAAGGCACATACTATGCCGACAAAGGAAATTTCACAACAGCAGGATTTGTAAATTTCGAAACAAAAAAAAGATTGGAAAACAGTCTGATAAAAATGGAAGCTGGTCAGTTTAACTCTCAACGCCTTCTGGGAATATTTGATGTGCTAAAGCAATCTAAAAACTCAGCTTACCTAGCCGCAGAATATATCACAACAGATGGCGCGTTTGAAAGTCCACAAAATTTTAACCGCATCAACCTTATGGGAAAATACACAGGCTACATCAACAACAATGATGAATTATCCATTTTAACTTCCTATTTTACCAGTGGGTGGGATGCCTCCGGCCAAATCCCACAAAGGGCTGTGGATGATGGGAGCATTACGCGTTTTGGATCTATTGATGATACAGAGGGTGGAAATACCAGCCGAACCAATATCTTAATTGATTACAATAAATTTATCGATAAAAATTCCTTCATAAAAAACTCAGTTTATTATTCCAATTATGATTTTGAACTGTATTCTAACTTCACCTTTTTTCTGGATGATCCGATAAATGGAGATCAAATAAAACAAAAGGAAAACAGAAGTATTTTTGGAATCAACAGTGAGTACAACAAAACTTTTTCATCGAGCAGAATTTCAGGAAACTGGCAAGCAGGGATAAGCCTTAGAAACGATCTCAGCCTGGACAATGAGCTTTCTCACACAGCCAACAGATTGGAAACTTTGAGCTATACTCAGTTGGGAGACATCAACGAAAGCAATTTTGGAGCTTATGTCAATTCCACTTTTAACATCGGTAATTGGATCATAAACCCGGCCTTTCGACTGGATTATTTTAAGTTTAACTATTATGACAAGTTGGTAGAAACGTATGAGACACTGTCCGAAACGAAATCTATCGTAAGTCCAAAACTAAATGTTTTGTACAATCCTACGGATGAATTACAGCTATATCTGAAAACAGGAAAAGGCTTCCACTCAAATGACACACGGGTTGTGGTCGCTCAAGGAGGTGAGGAAATACTTCCTGCGGCTTACAGTGCCGATTTAGGGTTTATCTGGAAACCTCTTACAAAAATGGTTATTAATGTCGCTTATTGGAATCTGTATCTGGAGCAAGAGTTTGTTTATGTGGGAGATGCGGGCATAGTGGAGCCAAGTGGAAAAACCAAAAGACAAGGCTTGGACTTGAGCTTGAGGTATCAGCCTCTGGATTGGTTGATTTGGGATATCGATGCCAACTATTCACATGCCAGGTCGGTAGATGATCCGGAAGGTCATGATTACATTCCTTTGGCTCCTGATTTCACATTGGCAAGTGGGCTGAATGTCATTCATCCATCTGGGATCTATGGCGGCGTAAATGTGAGGCACATCAATGACAGACCGGCCAATGAAGACAATTCGATAGTAGCCGCTGGCTATACTGTGGTCGATATGAACGTGGGATACCAATGGGACAATTTTGATTTTGGTATTCAGATTCAAAACTTGATGGATACAAAATGGAACGAAACCCAATTTGCCACAGAGTCTAGGTTGCAATATGAGACCACATCTGTGGAAGAAATTCACTTTACTCCGGGAACACCTTTCTTTATAAAAGGATCAGTGGCCTTTAAATTTTAGTCCAAAAGCCTTAAAAACCCATGGCTTGCAGCATGAAATTGAATCTTTTATCTTGCGACATGAAACCATGGATTTTTAAGGCTTTATTAGCACTAGCCATCCTCTCAGGATGCACATCCTCTCAAAAGAAAAACGAAATTGCAAAAACATCAGGCAATCCCATATTTGAGGGATGGTATGCCGACCCTGAAGGCATTGTGTTTGATGATGAATATTGGATTTATCCGACCTACTCCAATGCCTATGAAAAACAGGTATTCTTTGATGCTTTCTCTTCCAAAGATTTAATCTCATGGGAAAAACATTCTAATATTTTAGATACATCCAAAGTAAAATGGGCCAGGCAAGCCATGTGGGCTCCAGCTGCTATTGAAAAGGACAACAAATTTTATTTCTTTTTCTCAGCAAATGACGTCCAGCGCCCCGAGCGTTCTTCCTGGGATCCGGACAACGACATCAACCACTTTGGAGGAATCGGGGTGGCTGTCTCGGACAATCCCGGTGGGCCATTTGAGGATTATTTGGGCAAGCCATTGATTTCAGATTTTTATCATGATGCCCAACCCATTGATCAGTTTGTTTTCAAAGATACGGATGGAACATACTATTTCTTTTATGGAGGGTGGAAACATTGTAATCTTGGCATTCTTAATGAAGATTTCACAGGGTTCATTCCATGGGAAAATGATGCTTTATTTAAAGAAATAACACCTGAAGGATATGTTGAGGGACCCTTTATGTTTTTACGGAAAGGAAAATATTATCTAATGTGGTCGGAAGGTGGTTGGACGAACGACACCTACAAGGTGGCATACGCCATGGCCAACAAAGCCACCGGGCCTTACCAAAAAATCGGAACCATTTTAGAATTGGATAAAAATGTGGCGACTGGAGCAGGCCATAACTCTGTGATTAATGTACCCGGAACGGATAACTGGCTCATGGTTTACCACAGACGACCGATTCCCAATGAAGGGCGTGATCACCGTGTCACTTGCCTCGATAAATTGGAATTCAACGACAATGGCACCATCAAGGATGTTGTCATGACATTTGAAGGAGTACCTGAAATGAAAACCTCAAAATAAAGCCATGAAGAATCCATGGATTCTTCATGGCTTTATTTTAAATATCTTCAATAAGTCATAAAGAAACGGTATTTCCCGTGCGATTGCTTTCTATCGCTCCTTCAATGATCCGCATAAGATCTAGGGACTGCTCCGGCTTCACCATCAATGGAGCACCGTTGCGAATTGCATCTTGAATATTGTCGTAATAAGACAAATAGTTTCCGGGAGTTGTTTTAATACGCCCTGTAAAATGCAGCCCATTCATATTTGTATTCAGCTTTCCCCACAGTTTTTTTGGTTCTTCTCCCCAACCTGGTTCATCGGGATATTTTCCGGCTTTCAAATCTGCCTCTTGTGGATCAAGCCCCCATTTCAAAAAAGAACCTTCTGTTCCATGCACAATATATCTGGGGCCCTCTTCCCGCACCATATAACTCGCTTTAAGCGTGGCATGAAAATTTTGATACCTCAAGGTTATATTATAAAAATCGTCCACTTTCCCACCTGTGCGTTGAATGCCAATATCTGCAGATACATTTTCTGGCATGCCAAACAAATCGTAGGCCTGATCAATCATATGCGCCCCGAGATTATATACGATTTCCGCCCCGATGATTGGCTCCTCCTTCCAGGTGTCTGGCTGTATAAAATTGCGATAGCGGTCAAAATGTGATTCAAACGACACCATCCTTCCCAACAAATTATTCGACAACACTTTCTTCACAGTCATAAAATCACCGTCCCAACGCCTATTTTGAAAAACACTGAGCATCTTCCCTTTCTTTTTAGAAATTTCAATTAACTCCTCAGCCTCTGCGGTATGCATAACAAATGGCTTTTCTATAACAACATGTTTCCCTGCCTCTAACGCCATCTTGCTATATTCATGGTGTGTAGCATCCGGTGTATTGACCACAATCAGTTCCAATTGATCATCCTCTAACAGTTCTTCATAGGATGTAACAAGGGAAATATTTGGATATCGATTTTTTGATCCTTTGTAGGATCGTTCTACAATTTTCGCAATTTCAAACCCGGGATGAACGTGCAACAATGGCGCATGGAATACAAGACCTGACATGCCATAAGATGCTATACCTGTTTTTATTGGTTTCATTTTCAAATAAATTTTGTTGCATTAAAATCGTTCTAAAATCATGGAAAAAGAACGAAAATAAAAATTTAGAAGGCTATAATTAAGATTAGTCTAAAACAGTATCATTCTACAATTCATGGAAAATATATGCTTTTTTGCCTCAAAAGAAGCCTCGGTGGGCAATGACCCTTTTCTGTTCAAAAGAAAAAACAATGCCCTATGTATGATATTTGTATAAGATGTATTGAGTATGTTTGGTGAGATTAGCTTGAATTTTACTAAATTTGGGCAATAATTGCGTGGTAGGAATAAAATAATCTACTATTTTAGACAATTGGTATCCATTGGTAATTTTTACTTACGATGAAAAAAACAATACTCCTTCTTGCCGGATTAATATTTTGTACAGAAATAGCTTTTAGTCAGGGTTTTTATAATAGAAACCAAAATAGAAATTTCCTTATGACCGTTGGCACGGGAACTACACATTATTATGGTGATTTGGCCAAATCAGGGGATAATTCCAACATAAAGCCAAATTTTGGAGTCGGGGCGAGATATAATTTTTACAGAAGATTGTCAGTTGGTGCAGAAGTGACTTGGTTTATGCTCAAAGGAAATGACAAAACTGACCCGGTAAAAGAAACTAGAAATCTTTCCTTCCAATCTAATAATTTCGAAGTGAGTGGGCTGCTATATTACAGTCTCTTTGAAGAAGATGGCAGGTTTTATATGCGGCAATTTGCCAATCCATATGTCTATGGTGGGGTTTCCCTTGTCAGCTACAACCCTACTGCCGAACTAGATGGACAAAGGTACAATCTGCGAAAACTGAACACTTCAGGTGAAGACTACAGCGGCTTAACGGGTGCTTTTCCTTTAGGACTTGGAGTAAAACTGAGAGTAAATTCATTTTTGAATATTGCCATTGATGGTGGTTACCGTTTTGTAATGTCAGATCATTTAGATGATGTGAGCAGCAGTATTTATCCAGACCCTACTTCCTTTGGAGATAATGATGTAGCTAGAAAATTGTCAGATAGGACTTGGGAAACATTGCCTCAAGGCACCCCTACATGGGCCGAGCAAGGAAAAGAATTCAGGGGCAATCCCAACAACAATGATGGGTATTTCATAGCTAATATTAAATTAGAATATTACTTTAGTGAGATTGGCACCAGCAGCAAATACCGACGAAAAGTAAAAGTTGGGAAATCGAACAGGATTAAAGTCCCAAAACGTAGGCAATACAAATACAATAGGCGTGGAAAATTCTAATTCTACAGTTTTCTTAACCTGATCAAAAATGCAATCCCTGCCATATACACAATAAAAGAAACTACCAAAATGGCCATACAAGCCAAAATACCCAAATTATGGGTTTGGTAAAATATAGCCAAAATAACTATTTGGCTTAGCAATAGTATCCCTGTTGTGAGTTTATGATTTCCTTTTAGCAAGTCCAGAAGGATATGGTGGACATGCTGCCGATCCGCCTTAAAAGGGGAATCCCCATGTATTATCCGCACAAGAGTTACCCTGATCATGTCTGCAACGGGTATATAGATACTGCCTGCAACCATGTAAAAAGAGTTATTTTTAAACTCTTCCCCTGAGAGGCTAATATAATTCAGTGCAAAAAAAACCAAGAATCCGCCAATAAGCAGTGACCCTGTATCGCCGATGAATATCTTGAATCTAGATGAAATATTATAAAGAAGCAGTCCGATCAACCCAGCACTTAGTGATGCAGCAAATATGGTCAAATTCCCATCCCCAAGACGCTGAAAGTTCAACATATAAAATACTCCCCCAATGATCCCCAATCCAATCGCCAGCCCATCTATTCCATCAATTAAATTGAAGGCGTTAATTGTCATCACTATGAAGAACATCCAAAATAAATAATTGAAGATATAAGGCAATGGAATTAGTTCGTTGACAAACGGCATCACCAGATTCTGTTCATCCAAAGAAGTCACAATAACAATAGCAGGAATAAATTGACCCAAGAACTTATATGCCACAGGAATGGGATTAAAGTCATCAATTATTCCAGTAATCAACAATACTGAGAAGGCTGAAATAAGTAGACTAAAATTCTCCTGATCAGGATAATCAGAAAATATGATTAATGGAATGAGTACTGCAAAACAAAGGACTATTCCTCCTGTATTGGGCACACTGGTTTCATGGGAGCTGCGGTGGTTTACTGAGGCATAAAAGCCCTTTTTCCTAGAGATAGCAATTAGAATGGGAGTGCAAGATACGGAAATTATCCATGCAGTAAATATAGGTTCGAGCAATGAGGTATTCATTCTGTAACAAGATGATCGTTATGTCACATACCCTTCTTTTTATCCAGTACCTCAAACTTAGACGAATTACTTTTGAATTCGGGAACGATGTATTTCATTACCCCAACTAGTTTCAGCTCGTCATTGTCTTGTGCCGAATTGATTAATATCTCTATATTGTCTCTCACCTGTTCATATTTCTCCTCCACAGTTTTTGCAATTAGTATCTTATGGTGGTAGGTAGGCAGAGTATCTTCTTTATTGCCCAAAACTTCCTCATAGAGCTTCTCACCACTTCGAAGTCCTGTAAAAACTATTTCGATATCTTTCCCAACTTCCAATCCGGATAACTTCACCATTTTCTTAGCCAGGTCTATTATCTTAATAGATTTGCCCATATCGAAAATAAAAATCTCACCTCCCTTGCCCATGGCTCCTGCTTCCAAAACCAACTGGCATGCTTCTGGGATGGTCATAAAAAATCGGGTGATTTCTGAATGAGTCACCGTTATTGGCCCGCCCTGCTCTATCTGCCTTTTAAATATAGGAATTACTGAACCGTTGGAACCAAGTACATTACCAAATCTGGTCGTGATAAATTTGGTAGAGTCCTTGTTGCGCGCATGAACATAATTGTTTAGCGATTGAACGTACATTTCAGCAATGCGCTTTGAAGCTCCCATTACATTCGATGGATTTACAGCTTTATCAGTAGAAATCATCACAAATTTCTTAGCCGCATACTTTACAGATAAGTCAGCAATGTTTTTAGTCCCTTTCACATTGCACATCACGGCTTCCGAAGGGTTCTTCTCCATCATAGGCACATGCTTATATGCCGCAGCATGAAACACAATTTCCGGTTTGTATGCTTTGAAAATATCTTCCATCCGATCCTCCATAGTAACGTCAGCAATGATCGGGTAAATTTTAAGCGTTCCTTTTTTAAGCTTTATCTCATTTTCAATTTCAAAGAGATCTGACTCTGCTTGATCAACTATTATGAGTAATTCAGGATTGTAATAAAGTACTTGTCGGACAATCTCACTTCCAATAGACCCCGCCGCGCCGGTAACCAAAACCTTTTTGCCCTTTAACTCTTCGGTAATATTAAAGTTATCCAACTTAATGGATTCTCGTTCGAGAAGTTCTTCAATATTGACATCCTTGATTTGGTTGAGGCTCAATTCTCCCTTCACCCATTGTTCGACGGGAGGCACAATTCTTACTTTTACGTTTTTTCCCAGGCAAGCATCCACGAGCTCGTTTTTTCGTTCTAATGAGATATCCCTCTCCGAAATAATCAATTCCTTAATTTGCCTTGTTTGTAGGAGCCATTCTAAATCCTTTCGCCCATCGTATATTTTCACCCCATTCACGATCTTACCTACGTGCAATTTTACATCATCAAGATAACCGACAACTTTGTTGCACATTCCGGAATTCTCTTCGATTATCTGTCTTGCCATTTGAGCAAATTTATCTGTCCCGTAAACCAGTACTTCCTCGACCTTTTTCTCTTTTTGAATAAAAAATGAAAAAACCTGCTTAACTGACAATCGATAGGCAAACAAAAATAAAACTGCACTGAGGAAGGCTATAACAATGACCGAAGTCGGAATCAAATATTTATCATTGATTACAAAATATATGTAACTGGCCAGATACGTCATTACAGACCCTAATGAAATCGTTCCTAATATCCTTCCAGCATCCTGTATGCCTGTATACCTTACGATACCTGCATAACTCCTAGTGATCAAGCTGGATAAAAAACAAAAAAATACGAATATTATGATTCCCTTATTAACATCGTAACTTCCAAGTCTGTTATAATCGAAATTAAAACGCAATAGAAACGCTAATAGAGAAGAGAAAAATAGAATCAGCAGATCAATTATGATGATTATCCACCGTGGGAGGATTCTAACTTTGAGGAGAAAATTGTTCATTAAATGAAAATTGACTTATCAGACAAAACAAAAATAATACAATTCGTAGTCGAAAAAATACCATTCCAAACCCTGATCCTAAATAAAATTGATATTCTTCTGCTCAAAATAATACAATTATGCCACAAATATAAGGGAATAAATTTAAACAGATGCCTTGACAATATGTATTATCTGATTTTGTTCCTCATCCGAAAGCCCTACACCAGAAGGAAGACATATTCCTTTTTCAAAAAGCGCATCGGAAACACCAGCCAAATACTCAATTTGACGTGTATATATCTGCATGGTGTGAAGGGGCTTCCATAGCCTTCTTGATTCTATTCCTTCTGAAGCCAATCGATCTATTAGCTTGTCTCTTTCTTCTTTCGAATTTAAAAGAAAAACTGAAAGCCATCTGCTCGAATAGTTGTTGGGGTTAGAGGATATAGTTTTAAGCAAATCACCTCTTGTGACAATTGCAGTATAGCGATCATAGATTTCTCGCTTGCGCCTGACCCAAGCAGCCAAACATTTCAACTGAGCTACCCCGACTGCTGCACTCAGGTTGCTCATGCGATAATTATAGCCAATCTCTGAATGGAGGTATGGTTTTTCAATGCTTCGGGCTTGAGTCGAAAGACACAAGGCTTTGTCTGCTATTTCCGAATCATCTGTCAGCAATGCCCCTCCACCAGATGTAGTAATTACCTTATTTCCATTGAATGACAATATGCTGATCTTTCCAAACTGGCCTATTGGTTGTTTGTCATATTCCGCACCAAGAGCTTCGGCTGCATCTTCGATCAGCGGGATACCGTACTTTTCTGAGATGTTAAGTAGTTCATGGATTTTAGCAGGATTTCCATAAATATGTGTATATAAAATCGCTTTGGGGGATATGCCCTTTTGCTGCAAATCTGTAATCGCTCGCTCCAATAAATCAGGATCAATATTCCATGTTTCCTGCTCGCTATCCACAAATACCGGATGAGCGCCCAGATAACTAATCGGGTTAGCTGTAGCCACAAAACTAAATGTTTGGCAGATCACATAGTCACCTGCCTCTACGCCAAGTGTCTTCAAGGCCAAATGGATAGCAGCCGTACCGGAATTGAGTGCTACACAATGTTTTCTATTCGTGACTTGGGCAATTTCTGATTCAAACTGGGCGACGAGCTCACCTCCCGGCGCTAGCCAATTGGCATCCAATGCTTTTTTTAAATATTCTAGTTCCTCCCCGCTTTGATGAGGAGGAGATAGGAAAATTTTAAAAGGCTTCTTATCCATGGATTTTAGATGGTTTTGGCCGGGGTTCCTGCTACTGTAGTATTAGCCGCCACGTCTTTTGTGACAACGGAACCTGCACCTACCACTGCCCAGTCTCCAATGGAAATACCCGGCAAAATCGTGGCATTGGCCCCAATGAAAGCACCAAATCCCATATGTGCATTTGCGCAAACAACCGCCCCAGGGCCTACGTGCACAAAGTCTGATACTACACAATCATGTTCCACAATAGCTCCCGAGTTAATAATGGCATGCTTGCCCACAGATATATTTGCCTGGACTATCGACTTGGCCAACATGATGGAACCTTGGCCTAAGCTGTCTCCATCGGCGAGATAGGAGGTTGAATCAACAAGCTGGCCAAAAGGATGTTTTATTTTTTGGGAAATAACATGCCTGATCTTATTGCATCCAATACAGATAATGACCTCAGAATCTGTATCTTTCGTATTTGAGTAGGGAATCACCTTACGCCCTAAAAAACTTGTTATAGCTGGATTATCATCGAAAATCCCCTGGACTTTCACCCCATTTGAAATTAGGGTATGGTAAACAACTTTGGCATGGCCGCCGGCTCCGTATAGTATCATGTCAGGTTAAGTTAGATCCATCAAAAACCTCCATATTCCCATGAGGTTTTGAATTCTTGAACGTGCAAAAAAGACCAACGGTTGTCAACCATATGATTTTGGCATCAAGTGAGAATGATAGGTGATTCACGTACCAAACGTCTAGCTCGAACCTTTTCCCCCAAGAAATGTCATTCCTTCCATTCACTTGCGCCCACCCTGTGATGCCGGGCTTTACATCAAATCTGCTAAGATGTGATTTTTGATATTTGTCTTCATAATTTATCGGTAAAGGCCTTGGGCCCACAAAGGACATTTCTCCAAAAAGTACATTGAAAAGCTGTGGCAGCTCGTCAAGGCCGGATTGTCTCATGGTTTTTCCAAAAAATGTAAACTTGCGATTCTCCATGCCCAGATCATTAGATTGATGGGGAAGAAGTGTACGGAATTTATACATTTTGAAATGCTTCAAATCTTTCCCTGTTCGCGACTGCACAAAAAAGACTTGCCTCCCCTGAGTGACAAAAAGCACCAAAAATATGCCCAAAATCCATGGAAATAGAACTATGATCAGAATACCTGCCACAAGTCGATCTAATAAACCCTTTATGAATTTTCTATATATCATGCCGCTATTTGCATCATTTTTTTCTTTATAATAATATAACAAACAGACAATCCCAAAAGCATAATGAATGCATAAAAAAACTGTTGCTGTATCGGTATTGTGGCGATTTGAATTATTAGAATATTGATAACCAACTGCAAAACCATATAAATGGTAGACATGCGCAAATGCGGCATCCCCGTTTTACTGATCACCACCTGAAATAGATGTAGTCTGTGCGCCTCAAAGATATTTTGACGGAGGGACAATCGCTGAACGATCGTAAATATCGTGTCGATCCCATACAGCGTCAAGAATAAAATATAAATGAACTGATGCGTTTCGTGAATCATTTTGATCAATATAAATATCAAAATGAAGGCAATCGTAAGGCTACCAACATCTCCCGCAAAACAAACCGCCTTCTTTCTAAAGTTAAATAAATTGAAAACGATCAGGGTCAAAAGCGTGAAATACAAAAAATCGTTTGAAATGAAATTCTGCACAAAGCTATTCACAATGATCATAGAAAGGATGGTGATCGTAGCATAGCCACCTGTCATGCCGTTGATGCCATCCATGAAATTAAAGGCGTTTAATGCGCCTGTAGCAATTATCAATATGATAATGAGCCAGATAATATTGGTTTGCAAAAGTTGCAATTCGGCCAAAACAAAGATCATAGAAAGCAGCTGGAGAGGAAACCTGACCTTGCCCGTAAGGTTGTACAGATCGTCCAAAAAGCCTGTAATTCCCATGACGGTGATCCCTGCCACGAAATACCATCCGGGGCTTCCCGCCAACAAGGCATATAGAGCCACCGCGATAAATATCACGATGCCGCCGCCTCTGATTGTGGCTCCCTCATGCATGGTGCGATGATTGGGCACGTCCAGAATGTTGTAAGCACGAGCCACCCTAAAATAAAGCAGGAAGCCTGCAAAAAGCAAAAGGGCCGAAGCCACATAAAGTCCGCTATTCATCAAATGATTTTATGGTATTTTGTAAGCCCTGTACGGAAGACACAGGTAAATCCTGCTCCAAATTTACTAAAAGCTTTTGATTTGAGACTACCATGTTCTCACACAATTTAGTTACTGTAGAGGTATTAAAAGGCATCCGAATCCATGAACCAATCCTTGCAAGCGTCCAAACGAAAGCTTTTGGCAGCTTCCACAAAAAGACCTTTTTTTCCATAGTTTGGCCAATTAACCTGACAAGGTCATTGGTAGAAAGAGGATCTGTATCTGCCAATTGGTAAGTATCGGGCTTAAGCTTGCCCTCAGCGATATTTTGTATCACAAAACAAAAATTATCAACGGAGAGAAATGATCTAAGATTTTCAAAAGCAGCCAGTGGATAAGGAATGCCTATTTTTACAAATTTGTATAGTAAATTGAGATTTCCTTTGTTGCCGGGACCATGGATCATGCAAGGCCTAAGTATGAATATTTGCTTTTCATTTGGCAACTGACCTAAAATATACTCCTCTGCCCGACGCTTGGAAATACCATACGCAGAACTGGGCCGAGGCTCAAATGATTCATCTACAACATCATCGGCATGGTCGATCACGGCTTTGATAGAGCTTATAAATACAAATTTAGATGCCTGCGATCCGACAAAAGCATCATACCATTTCTTCGTTCCTTCATAATTTACCTTTTGGTAATCTTCATCATTGTAATTACCGGATAAATCATGCGCTATTCCCGCCAAGTGGATAATGACATCAATTTTATTTTCATCGAATGATTGAGCTGATAAATCAGCAATAAATTTAGTCTTGGGCAATTGTGATTTGACTTTGGCAACATCCCTGGAATGGCCGTAAATTTCAACCTCGTCATTACTTTGAAAATACCTCACAAGACTCAAACCAACGAATCCCGTAATGCCTGTGATCAGAATTCGTATCATTTGTGATTGAAAAGTTCAAAAACCTTTTTAAAATATTTGGGGTAAATTTTCAGCGCACTGGTTTTAATTCCATGGCTTCTGCATGCTTTTATAATCTCATTATTTAGCGTGATGTTGCTTTTGATGCCGTTGGAACTGACGCCTCCAGTTCGCATTTTCACCATTTTCATGGGCAGATATTTGTATGCTAACTTGTGCACGTACAGCAACCTAATCAACATTTCGTAGTCGGCGGCAATGGCATAATCCGTTTCAAAAAGGCCATATTTTCCATAGAATTTTCGTCGAACGAAAAAAGTCGGGTGCGCCGGCATGTAGCCTTTGGCAAACTTTTCCGGATGCCAACTTTTAGAAGAGTAAGTACGAATGGTTCGCTCCAGATTTTTTGGGTCGACAAAAATCAAATCTCCAAAAACCGCATCAGTTTCCTGATGTTGAAAAGCTTTAGCAATCTTTGAGATCACTTGATTGTCAAAATAAAAATCATCGGAATTGAGGATGCCCACCACATCTCCCGTACACTTTTCAATGCCTTTGTTCATCGCATCATAAATGCCTCCGTCCGGCTCGCTGATCCAATAGGCCAATTTATCGGCATGTTTTTCCAATACCTGCTGGGTGCCATCAGTGGAATTCCCATCGATCACGATGTGCTCAATATCGGCATAGTCCTGATCGGCGACGGACCGGATCGCATCTTCGATGTGGGCAGCGCTGTTGTAGCAAACTGTGATGATGGATATTTTCATGGATGCCAAAATTAAACCGCCAAACTGTAATTAGAAAATAGAAGTTGGTTTAGTTCGAGAGAAATAATGTAGGCAAGGAAAAGGCCTTCGGAGGAAATGGTGTTTGATGGGAGAAAAAAAGCCTCCAAAATCCATGGATTTTATAGGCTTTTTCGATTGATTTTATTTTTACAGTATTTAGCATGTGGCGCTCTGTGTTTGAATACCCAAGTCAGATTTTATTTATATTCAATAATCAGTTAGATTTACTGAAAAGACATAACGTGTATATCAGACATATGCCTGATATACACGTTATGTTGCATTTTGTAAAAAAGAATATATGACAAGAGAAGAAGCTCAATCCGCTTGGGTAAAAATAGTTGACCAAGGTTACTCGGATTATGAAAAGTTGACACGAGAACAGCGAGTTTGGTTTAATATAGAACCATTGACAACTGACGGATTATGGGACCACTATGTCAACCACGGAGCTGATAAAAACGCTGATACAATTGAGGATTTGGATTATCTGAATTTTCACTCGATTGCGAATCAATTACGTGAATTTAACAAGACTTATTTTCCAAAAGGAGTTCCCGAAGGACCTGATGCACGACAAGAACAATTTGACAATTTTTCAGAAGCTCAACTGGAAGATGATATCGAAGAAATGGATGATAAATTTTGGGAATTATCTGATGATTTAGAAAAAGCTCTACTTGAACATATTAATAGAACAGAAATAGGGAAATAATAAAAAACGACACCACAACAATGAACTGGGTAAAAACCAACTTAACTCCATTTATTTATGTTGTCAGCTACATCATCTTATACTTGGCGTTAGAGCACATTTATTTATATGACAATAATTGATAGATTAAAAACTTTTATACAGTTTATAGAATATCCTGGTGACTTAAATCAAACAGAAAAACTAGATCACCTAGAAAGCGAACTAATAAATCTTTTACTAATTGGCACATCAATAAAAGCTCAACAAAGTAAAAAATTGAAGAAAAACTATAAATACGAAGAACTTAGAGCGATAATATCTATTAATTTTCCACAGTTCGGGTATTATAATAATACCTTGGATATTAGCGATAAAATTGGAGAAACAGAATTTACGGTAGGTGACGCAATCGACGATTTAACAGATATCACCATAATTATTAAAGAAGCATTAAGTTTCTCAAAAGAAAAAGATACAATCGGACATTTAAAACTGAATTTTGAGTTTCATACGAAATCTCATATTATAAATCTTTTGAGATTTATTAATTCTAAAACAAATGAATAAAAGCGTACTCTAATCTGTTAGACGGCCGTGAGCCACAAACTCACGGTACACCCATCACCCGAACTCTTTAGAGTTTCGTAGGATTTATAATCCGCATCTACAAAATACTTTCAAAAACAATGGAATTTTAAGCTAATAAATAGCCTCTAAAATCCATGCAAGCCTCGCTGGCAGGCGGGGATTCTAAAGGCTTTGCGTTCAGTGTCTGACTGCCCAAGCCAGATTTTATTTATATTCAATAATTCGTTAGATTTACTGAAATGATATAATTCGTAAATCAGCAATCGACAAAACTCAGAATGAGACTTTTAATTTCAACTTTCTTTCTTCTATTAGCTTTGAGTGGAACATGTCAACTCCGATGTGTAGATGTGGTAGAACGACTGGAGCCTGAACCATATGAACTGCTAAACGACTCAATTGCGAACTTCGCAACACCTGAACAAATTGACGATTTAATTGATGAACAGAACCTACTCTTTTCTTATAACTTCAATCTTCGAACCCTGAAGATCAACCATTTACAAATGGATTACTTTGAAGTGGGGTTTGAAGTGGGATTTTTAGACGGAGCAGAGCCGCTGAACCCTGAACTAATCAAAAAACTCGAACTTTTTTTCAAACGGAACTTGAAGGTCATAGTCAAACCCGAACACTCGAACTCCGAATTGGATATAACAATCGAATGTGCCTTCCTGACTCGAATCGAAACGGAATAAAACTGATAGCATTCGCTAGCAATGGTGTTTCATGCTCTTAAAAGCCCCTAAAATCCATGAAATAATTCCATCACACGCTCCTTGATTTTCACGGCAGGGTTTCCCTGATAGATGCCAAAGGCATCTAGATTCTTTGTGGCTACGGAATTGACAGCCAAAACACTGTGGGAATGGCAGGTAATCCCCGGGCAAACTATTGATCTTGTACCAACCCAAACACCATCTTCCAAAATAATTTTTCCGACCATCAGGTCAAATGTCGAAAGCTTATAATTATGGTTTCCCGTCAAGAGCATCGCTCCCTGTGACAGACAAACGTTGTCCCCAATTTTTACTTCGGCCAAGTTATCTATCCAAACATTTTCTCCAACCCAAACATGCTTTCCAATTGTCAGCAGCCATGGATATTTGATATTTACAGAGGGTTTTATATTCACCCCATCGCCAACCTTAGCCCCAAAGACACGCAAAACCATGACTTTCAATGATGAGATCGGCAGCAATCCATGCGTAAAGATCAAGTGGTTGACAAAATACCAAAGCGTACGCTTAAACCACCCGGCAGCGGGGTTGTACCAACTGTTGTCATAAGTAGAAAGGTCTGTTTTTCCCATGTTATAGTTTCCTGTCATAGATTTTACCCGGATCAATATTCGATAAAAATGTGCTAAAATCCATGAAAGCACCCGCAATCGTCGAATTGATTTCTAATCATAAATAAAAATATTTCGAAATAAGTTGACCAAAAACGAAACATTGTATATACATTTGTTGTATATACAATCAATGGCATTAAGCATGGAAATTGAAAAGGAAATAAAGCAAAAAAGTTTTAAAAGCGAATATCACAAATTGGCTGTGAATCTAAGCTTTACGAATAGTTGGTTGAACATGCAGTACATCAAGGTGTTCAGGTCTTTTGGCATTTCGCAGCAGCAATTTAATGTATTAAGGATCTTGAAGGGGCAATATCCAAACCCATCCAGTTTGATACTAATCCGTGAAAGGATGATGGACAAATCGTCCAACGCCTCCCGATTAATTGATAAACTAGAAGCTGCCGGATATACCAAACGAAAACAATGTCCGGACAACCGCAGGAAGGTGGATATCACCATTACTGAAAAAGGCATGAAATTGTTGGAAGAGATAAACCCACAAGTAGATAAGCTGAAAAGTACTTTGGGAAACCTGAGTATAGAGGAGGCCAAGACATTGAACCAATTATTGGATAAACTCAGAGATTGAATCGAAAAGAAAAATTAACTAAAGGTAGGGGACTTACAAAATGACAAACGCAACAGTAAATTATGAATTTCATGAAGCTAATACCCGAGGTTTAGCCAATCATGGGTGGCTGGTCTCAAGGCATTCCTTCAGTTTTGCAAATTACTATAATCCCGAAAGGGTAAGCTTTGGTGCGCTTCGCGTACTCAATGATGATATCGTACACCCAGGGAAGGGGTTTGGAACGCACCCACATGAAAATATGGAGATAATCTCCATACCACTTTCAGGCTCTTTGGCGCATAAAGACAGTACGGGAACAGAACAGGAAATTAAAACCGGAGAAGTCCAAGTGATGTCTGCCGGGTCAGGAATATTCCATTCAGAATATAATTATTCTAAAACTGAGGAAGTGAACTTTCTGCAATTATGGATTATGCCTGACAAAATGAACATTGCTCCTCGCTATGAACAACGGGATTTTTCTAAAAATTTAGAAAGCAACGAATTGGTCACGATGGTTTCACCCGAAGATAAAGAGGCCCTATGGATCAACCAAAAGGCTGAAATATCCATGGGATATCTCAAAGTGGGGCAAACACACAAACATAGCATCAAGTACGAAGGCAACGGTATTTATGCCTTTTTGATAGACGGAAAAGTGAAAATAAACGATGTGCAATTACAGCGCAGGGATGCTGTAGGGTTTCAAAGTAGCGACGAATTGTCTATCGAAATTCTTGAAGATGCTCACTTATTATTAATCGAAATTCCAATTAATTTTTAATCAATTATATTTTAAACAATCATGAAACAGGCGATGCCTGAGATGATTATGGAGACAAACAAAATCCCATTAATGATCTAAGCTTCGTCAGGTTTCAACAAACTTCAAACAAACATGAAAAAGCAAGTATTATTCATCGCACTAACTGTGGCCATTGTCGGGTTTAGTGCATTCACAGAGAAAGAAGGGTTTACGGTAAATACTTCGGAAAGCAAAGTGGCCTGGTTGGGCAAAAAAGTAACAGGACAACATAACGGGGTCATCAACATAGCAGATGGCACACTGGAGATTGAAAACGGAAAACTCAAAGGTGGAAACTTTACTATCGATATGAATTCCATCACGGTGCTGGACCTTAAAGATGCAGAGTACAATAAAAAACTGACGGGGCATTTAAAGTCTGACGACTTTTTTGGAGTAGAAAAGCATCCAAAATCCATGCTCGTGATCAAAAGCGTGAAAGAAAAATCCAATAACAAATATCACGTGAAAGGCGATATTACTATCAAAGGGGTCACAAAAACGATTGAATTCCCGGCCGAGGTAAATCTCATTGGTTCCAAGGCTGTAGCTTCTGCGAGCATTACGATTGACCGATCACAATTTGGTGTAAAATATGGCTCTGGTGCATTCTTTGAAGACCTCGGCGATAAAATGATCTATGACGATTTTGTGTTGGATGTCACGCTCGTATCCAATAATTAATAAATTCAAATTAGAACATAAAAAGAGACCGAAGCTACCGACTTCGGTCTCTTTTTGTTTAAATCAATTCTATTAATAGAAAAAATCTTGAATTATTCCCAATTAAAACATTCTCTTTACCTTTTTTTCTACCTTTATCACGTACAATAATTTTTAATGGAATAGGTCACTTTTTTCCAACTATCCGTTTACAAACTATCACTTTGGATAAATATATTAAGCTTGTAGAAGAAAAATTAGAAGAATACAATTTTGGCAATGAACCGTCGCAATTGTACGATCCTATCCGTTACATTCTTACACTTGGTGGAAAACGATTGCGGCCCGTGCTCACGCTGATGTCCTACCAAATGTTTGACAACAATTATGAAAAAGCCATCTATCCTGCTATCGGGCTTGAGGTGTTTCATAACTTCACCCTGTTGCACGACGATATCATGGATAATGCACCCATTCGCAGAGGTCAGAAAACCGTTCATGAAAAATGGGATGCTAATACGGCCATTTTATCAGGAGATGTCATGATGGTCATTGCATACCAATTGTTTCTGAAAAATCAACAAGGAGATCTGCATATCGTCTTATCTAAATTTACCCAATGCGCCAAAGAAGTATGTGAAGGGCAACAATACGACATGAATTTCGAATCCCTTGATGACGTTTCTGAATCCGAATATCTGAATATGATCCGTTTGAAAACTGCGGTTTTGTTGGGGTTTTCCATGGAATTAGGGGCACTTTTGGGAGGAGCTGATGACTCCACTTGCAGAAAGCTATATGATTTCGGAATCAATATTGGCTTAGGGTTTCAGCTTAAAGATGATCTGCTGGATGCATACGCAAAAAACACAAAGTTCGGCAAACAAATTGGTGGGGATATTATTTCTAATAAAAAAACGTATCTATTGATAAAGGCCAAAGAATTGGCTGGTGGTCAAGCAAAAAAGGATTTAGATTTTTGGCTTGAGCAAAATCAATTCGACCCAAAAGAGAAGGTCAACGCTGTCATTGATATTTACAATAAATTGGGAATTAAAGAGTTGAGTGAGCAGAAGATGAACCATTATTTTGACAAAGGATTGGCACTATTAGATGCACTGGAAATTGACAGTCAAAAAAAGGCTCCCTTGCGTTCATTGGTTCTTAAATTAATAGATCGGGAAAACTAAACTGCTAATGGAGATAAATGTAACCTTTATATTAATTCTCGCCACCGTGGCTACAAGCATGTATGGCTGGAACAATCCAACGGTACAAAGCCAATGGATGTTTAATCCATTCGCCATCTACCACAAGCGTCAGTTTTTTCGGTTCCTAAGTTCTGGTTTTATTCACAGCAATTATACCCACCTCATATTCAATATGATCGCATTGTATTTTTTTGGTGGTGTCATCGAACGAATTTATGATCAACTTTTTGGGGCATGGGGTATTCTCTTTTATATCACTACCTACATGGTCGGCATCGTAGCTGCAAATCTCAAAACCTATTATAAATACCGAAATGAAAGTTTTTATAATTCCCTCGGTGCTTCGGGGGGAGTAGCTGCCATTCTTTTCGCTTCAATCCTTTACAGGCCTACGTCTTCCATTTGCCTATATTTTGCTATATGCATCCCTGCATTTATTCTTGGAGTAGGTTATCTTGTTTATTCCTATTATTCAGGAAAACGGAGCGGCGACAATGTCAACCACGATGCGCATTTGTACGGTTCATTATTTGGTATCGCTTTTACCATCTTTCTACGACCGGTCGTTATTTTAGAGTTTATTGAGAGGGTCAAAGATTTTGACCTTTATAATTTCCATTTTCTTTCCATTCTTCCTTAGAAAAACTCTCCGTTGGGATTTTATATTCTTAAGGAATACAAATAGTCACGATTTTCAAGAATACAATAATTCTTAGTATTTTCGTTAGTTATTGAGATATCTTCACATTTTTTAAACCTCCCAATGAAAAGCATCTTATTCTTATCCGCTTTTCTTCTTGCCGTTGTGGCTCATGGCCATCCAAGGTTTATGTACATCAGCGTACAACCGATTTCTTGCCAAAGTTATAATTATAATGTGGAATTGTGGTATTCCATGCCAAACGGATCAGATGTCCTTTTTTCCAGAGGGGAAGTTTTTTTTGGCGATGGCAAATATTATACCTTCGCCCCTCTTTCGGAGGACCATATAATTATCAACAATGATCAGAGATTATATAAAGTTGCACTACAGCATGCCTATCCGGGGCCAGGTGAATACAAGATAACCTTTAGGCAGTATAATCGGGATGCTGATGTCGCCAACATGGACAACTCAGTAAATACGCCATTTTATGTGGAAACCACTATCACCATTGATCCATATCTCGGTTGCAACCATACGCCAATAATCGAAAATATCCCATTGCTTAGAAACAAAAGTGGCTTCCAATATTTTAATGATTTCTCCATAATTGATGAGGACAATGATTCCCTGTCATTCTATTTCACTACCCCATTGCAGGACTTTGACTCACCTGTTGTCAACTATTGGTTTCCAGTAGAAAAAGATGAATCAAAAACCAGAAATATCAGCAAGTTATCTCTCGATCCATCTAACGGTGCTCTTCAATGGAACCTCAAAAAAAACATTGGAATGTATGCAGCTGCATTCGTCGTAGATGAATGGAGAAAGGTAGATGGAGAATATTATAAAATGAGCAGTTCAACAATAGACTATTTAATTGACATCCTGGAAGTAGAAAATCAATTTCCCAAAATCCCCGAACTACAGGACACAGCGATTATAGTAGGCAACCAATTCGCAAAACCCATGTCGATATTAGATCCAGATGGGGATTCACTGCTAGTGCATACTTATGGCGATTTTTTTCATTTGATGGATGAACAGCCGAATGAACATTTTGACTTTGCCCCTGGGCCTGTGGAAATGTCCATGGATTTTACCCCCTTTTCAGCACACGTGAGGGCCAAACCCTATAAGGCCATATATTCTGCCACAGACAAAGTTGCAGATAATAATTCGCTAAACAGTACAAAATCCATGTATATATGGATAACTGACCGAGACCATGAACCTGAAGCTCCTGAAAATTTTATTGGTCAGGCCATTTCCAAAAACCTAATAAATATTTATTGGGACAACAGCGATGATGAATT